>DAOVSA010000192.1 GCA_030633635.1 Candidatus Altarchaeota archaeon | reverse complement strand
TTAGCTCTTTCTGCTTTTAAGTTTCCAAAAGGTGCGAAGGTGCTTGTTCCTGCGATTACTTTTGTTTCAACAGCTCACGCCATTCTTTTGAACAATCTAATACCTGTGTTTGTAGATGTGGATGAATCAACCGGAGGAATAAGCATTAGAGATTTGGAAAAAAAATACGACAGAAGCTGTGTTGCAGTGATGCCAGTTCATTTTGGTGGTCATCCTGTTCTTATGGATGAGTTAGTGCCTTGGGCTAAATCCGGTGGTCTTAAAGTGATAGAGGATTGTGCCCATTGCGCGGGGGGAGCCTACAAAGGAAAAAAATTAGGTACGTGGGGGGACATTGGCTGCTTTAGTTTTGAAGAGAAAAAATGTATGACCACTGGTGATGGAGGTATGATTAGTTCAAATGATACTGATTTGATTGCACCATTAAAACATACCCGATGGGTGGGAATCAATAAAGATACATGGGATCGACTCAAGTTCAGTCAGAGTAGTGATACAATAGACGCTTATCATTGGTACTACGAGGTGAAAGAACTTGGGTATAAATATAATATGAATGACTTAGCGGCGTCGATAGGCTTAGCTCAGTTAAATAAATTGGACCAAATGAGAGAACGTCGTGCTGAGATTATTAGACATTATTTAGACGGAATTAAGGATTGCCAGCATGTTAAACCGGGACTCCCTTATAAGTTAGAAGATTCCTCATATTGGCTTTTCATGGTTCGTGTCAAAGATCGGGAGCGATTTATTCTATATATGATGAAAAGAGGTGTCTCAACTGGAGTTCATTATATGCCGTTGACTATGCACCCGCTTTACCAAAAATATGATGCTGATACTCCTGTTGCGAAGAAAATATGGCGAGAGTTCGTGACTTTACCACTTTTTCCTGAACTCCCGGATGAACAAATAGAATATGTGATAGAATGTATTAACGAATTTGATAATCAAATAGGGATGTAGCAATATGTCAAATATCGTCCTTAGCATTTGCATACCAACATATAACCGCTCAAAATTGGTATCTGACTGTATAAAGGGGATAATTTCGTGCCCAAGTCAAGAAATTGAAATTGTTGTTAGTGATAATGCATCAACAGATGGGACACGAGATGCAGTAAAAAAGATAAGGGATTCCCGAATAAAATACTATCAAAATGACGAGAATCTTGGGTATCCTGTTAATATATTAAAACTGGCTGAGAGAGCAACTGGTGATTTTCTACTTTATATTAGTGATGAAGACCATGTTGCTGTGGAGGGAATTCCCTGGATTTTAAACGCAATTAAAACGAATAAAAATATAACTCATATTGCAGGTTCAATTGGTTGGGAAGGGGCAAGACGTAAAAAAATCCTCAAAGCATACGAAGATAAAATACTGAAATCAGGGTATGACTCTCTGACGAAACTGTTTTGGGACTATAGTCATGGATCAGGGATTATATTGAAGAGAGAAGCACTGGACTTGAAGCGTGCAAAAAAATATCTTGGAACTGCTCTCGAGCCGTATATGGATATAATTATTGAAACTCAAAC
>DAOVSA010000054.1 GCA_030633635.1 Candidatus Altarchaeota archaeon | reverse complement strand
GATGCTTTTGGGACATATAGGAAAAGATTCCGGATTGGAGTGTTATGGAGAGTCAGACGTACAAAATGCTGCAAGACTGAGTGCAATTGAAACCCTGTTGATTTCTGACGACTTTTTTTTGAAAAACAGAGATAGAATTGAGTCATTAATGCGGAATGTAAAAAACGCGAGAGGAAGCATCCATATACTGAACCATGAAAATGAGGCGGGCCAGCAATTAAATGCTTTGGGCGGAATTGCCGGGGTTTTGAGGTTTAAAATTCGATAGGATACGGGAACAAAACCATAACCCGGCTGTATTAGGCCATAACCCAACTATATTAGGCCATAACCCAGCTATATTAAGCCATAACCCGGCTGTATTAGGTTATAACCTCACACCCATCCTCTGTTACGATCATCGTATGCTCAAACTGACTTACTATACCCTTTTCCTTTTCATGGAGTACTGGATGCGCCTTTAGTATATCCTTGGATACTAATTCTCTCAAGACCAGGCTCAATTTCATTGGGTTTATGTCCTTTGAGAACCATCTATCTGCAAATGGTAATTTTTTCCTGTTTTCAATTTTTTTCAACAAAATTCTTGCATCCCTCATCCTGACTGCCTTCTTTTTGATTAAACTATATATCTCCGCCAACTGCGATTCAATAACCCTGCCATAACCGTCTGTTGCAAAGGGCTCTATTGCAAGAACCATTCCTTCCACGATCTTTTGATCATAAGATATGGGGATATTTGGAATCGAAAGTCCTGCATGTAAGTCATACTGCTCAACTTCATGTCCGGTCAGATTCTCTATTGGCTTATAGCCGGATTCCGTGAGGGTATTTTGTATTACCTCCCCGATTTTTGTCGTTGAAACCCCGGGTTTTACGAGATCTATGGCTTTATCCAGTGCCAATTGGTTTGCCTTTAGCATCTCCTTGTACTTACCGGATAAATCCAGTGTATACGCGGTATCTGCTATGTAACCATCAACGTGAACCCCCAGATCTATGGTTACCACATCGCTGTCACAAATTACAGTTTCATCGTTGTATCTTGGCGTGTAATGCGCGGTGATATCATTTATACAGGTATTCACAGGAAATGCAAGTCCTGCACCCTCATTCTCCAAAATTTTCGCTTCAATTTTTTCTGCAATATCAAGTACCTTTGATTTCGGCTTGATCAGGTTTTTGCTCCACTCTCTAACCTCAACTGCGATTTTTCCTGCCGTTTTATACGCTTCCAACCCTTCCTCAGAAATTGTTTTTTGATTTTCCATTTTTACAACCTATCTAAAATCAACTCGGCAGCTTTCTTTCCGGAAAGAAACATCCCACCAAATATTGGTCCCATCCTTGGAGCACCAAATACCGCGTTTGCTGCCATACCCATCGCATATAAGCCACCATATACCTCTTTTGTATTTTTAACGACTAATTTTTCTGATTTTTCTGCCCACATGGATCTTTCACCCTCGATACCACCGGAAGGTGTATTTAGTTTACCGGCCTTTCGTTGCACCACACTACAAACCTCTGCGGCATGTCCGGTCGCATCTATCGCAAACTTTGATCCGATTGTAAGTGGATCAACATGCAAATTGGCGATTTCGACCGCACTCCAATTCAGAACAAAGCCTGTAACCCTGTTCTCCCGGATCATAACATCCTCGATTCCGATTGAGTTGAAAATTTTTGCTCCACAATCTATTGCTTTGCTTGCCAATTTCACGACTGATTCTACCGAATTTGCGACCCATAAATTCCCTCTCTTTTTGCTCTTTATCCCGAGATCATCAAGGATTGGCTTTGCATCATCCTCTACGACGATTCGTGGAAATAACATGCCACCGGCCCACATTCCCCCACCAACAGATAATTTACGCTCAAATATGGCTACCTTTGCCCCGTTTTCTGCCAGGTATTTTGCAGCAACTAACCCGGACGGGCCTGCACCAGCAATCGCAACATCGACCGTTAAATTCTCTAAAAAGTCGCTTATACCTTCTTCAACGATCAACCGGGTTGTTTCTATTTCCATACTATCTGATTCTTTTGTCATTTTAGTATTATTTTACTGTGATATTTTGGTGGAGTGATATTTTACTGTGATTATGACGTTTTATATTTTTCGATCACATCCTTAAATGCGTCAACAACAACCTTTAATTCCTGCTTTTTTAGCCCATATGTGCTCAATTTAAAGTTTTTGGTCAATCCGGGTTTTATACCAACTATTCCTCGCTTTTTCAACTCCTTATAGAGAAAAAATCTGCCCTTTTTATGTCTCTTTGAGATCTCATACAAAACAGGTGCTTCAAAAAACATCAGGTCGTGATTATGTGGCTTTTCTCCAAGTTGCTTTAATCCAAGTCTTTCTAGTTCTCTTGAAAAATATCTCGCTTTTTCGACCTCATCTGCCCATTTTTCAACCCTTTCCACAACAGTAGGAAATGCTGCCATCAGGGTTGCAATAGCGGTTCCTCTCAACTCGCAGCCTAAAAATTCAACCTCTTTCTGCGGATATCTTTTTGATTTTCTCAACACAATTTTTTCCCATTTTTTATTCATTCCCAAAACACCGATAGGTCCGGAAGAAGCCATTGATTTATGACCTGAGCCGATTATAAAATCAGCCCCAATCGCTTCCATGGAAATGGGCATTCTTCCCACTGAATAAGCGCCGTTAACCAGATATGGAACCTGATATTCCTTGGCGATTTCCCCTAATTTTTTAGCGTCCGGCAAATTCCCGTAACTTCCGTCGGGATAGGTCAGAAGGATCATCGCAGGTTTATGGTTTTTTATTAAGTCCTCGTAATCCTCCACATTTATCCTGTATTCCGGTTTTCCGGAATTTGGGACTTCAACAACCCTCAACTTAGCTCTTTCAGCTGCGGTAATTGTTGTATAATGTCTGTTTCCGTCAACAATTATGGTATCGCCTGGCTTTGTAATAGAATGCATTATATTGAATATACCTTCTCTTGCTCCGAGAGTGAATTTAGCAATATCCGCCCCCAAGAATTTAGATAGATGCTCGGAGATAAATTCTTTAACTAGAGGGATTTCATCTACTTCTAATCCGGGACTGAGATCATAGATAGAATAACCATCTGCAAATTCAATTAGTGCCTCTCTTGCTTCTGGTGTCAAAACTCCACCCCTCTGAATTGGATTTAGGTTTATGTAGCCTGTGGAGTATCTGTGTAGGTTTTCAAACCTTTGTAGTTCGGATTTTTGAAGTTTAATGTCCATTTTCATAAATCTGCAATTTGGATTGAGAAGTGAAATGAAGTGAAATTCGAGCAATCAAATTTTCGAAAGGTGTTAAATAAAGGAATTTTAAATATAGATATGGACGTAATTTCCGGATAATTTCGATGAATTGAAATTCCAGTTCTGTTCCATAAAATAATGAAATAACTTTCGGTTTTGACAAATATATGATATCAAAGACAAAAATGACACAACAATTATTCGGTACATCAGGAATAAGGAAAAAGGTTACTGAACTTAGCCCGGAGTTTGCAGTTAACGTTGGCGCTTCTCTTGGGACTTATTCAATGGATGAAGCGATAGTTGTCGGCAGAGACACAAGAACATCTTCCCAGATGCTGGAATTCGCATTAGTCTCCGGTTTATTATCCACAGGCAAACGAGTTGTCAGGTTGGGTGTGGTGCCAACACCAACCGTTGGGGTTGCAACTCAGGATTATGGAACTGGGATTATGATAACTGCCTCCCATAATCCACCAGAATATAATGGATTTAAGTTTTGGGGTGCAAATGGCGGATTTTCTTCGAAACAGGAGCGGGAAATTGAAAATATATTTCTTTCCGGGAATTTCAAAAGAGCAAGCTGGAAAAAGATCGGCGAAATCAAGGAAAGAAATTACATAGATAAACACATTAATCTTATCTTAGACCATATCGAGATAGAAAGAAAAATAAAGGTTGTTATTGATTGTGCAAATAGCGCAGGTTCTTTTTTAACCCCTTATCTACTCAGGAAACTCGGTTGTGAGGTCATAGCACTAAATTCCCAGCCGGATGGATTTTTCCCGTGCCATGAACTGGAACCAACCAAAGAAAATCTGGAAGACACAATAAAAGCCGTTAGGGGTGTTAATGCAGATATAGGAATCGTGCACGATGGCGATGCGGATCGAACCGCCGTTATAAGTAAAGATGGAAGTCTCATCGACTGGGACGATCTGCTCGCTTTACTGGCATACGGAAAGAACAAGGTTGTTACAACTGTAGATGCATCAATGAGGATAGAAGATGTGTGTAAAAAAGTAATCAGAACCCGGGTTGGTGATGTAGCGGTTGCAGAAGCGATTAAAAAGGAAAGTGCAGATTTCGGTGGCGAACCCTCAGGCTCGTTTATATTTCCCAACCTCCATTTATTCCCGGACGGACCACTTGCTGCTGCAATTGTCGTTCAAATGGTTTCAGAGGGAAAATTTTATGAAATCCTTAAAGAAATTCCAAGTTATCCAACAAAGAGGGTGAAAATCCCGTGCGAAGACGAGTTAAAGTCAATCCTGATGGAAAAATTAAAGGAAACGATTAGTGGCGAAATCGACACAACAGATGGCATCAGAATAAGAACTGACGATGGTTGGATTTTAATAAGGCCATCCGGGACCGAACCATACGTTAGGATAACTGCGGAAGGGAAGGATGAAAAAACATTAAATGAATTGGTGAAAATGGGTAAGGCATGGATTAAGGAAGCGATGTACCGCAGATAGTCAGATGTAGTTGATCATAACTCACCACTATCCAATGCCAATAATTCATGTATGAATTTATTAATTACTGATCGTATTATTTTAAACTCCATGAATTTAAGTATTTAAGCCATAACTTACATTTACGGGCCCGTGGCTCAGAATGGTTAGAGCGCTCGACTGATATAACCTTTTCTTTCTTTAGGAAAGAAAATGAGTTTCGGTTATCGAGAGGTCCTGAGTTCAAGTCTCAGCGGGCCCATTGAATCCAACACACTAACGCATAACATATGATGTTTTACGAGGTTCTCGAAAAGAATGGGAAAATCAAACGAGTGGAGATTTTCTGTAAAACTGCTGTTAGTTGCCTTTTTCGAAGGAAATTTGGCATAGTCTTGGAAAACCGAAATTTTTTGACCAAAATTTAGCGGTATCCCTTTTAAATTCATACATTCTTGATAGTTCACCATAACAACCCATATCACATTTCGAACAATCCTCTTTTTCAATAT
>DAOVSA010000060.1 GCA_030633635.1 Candidatus Altarchaeota archaeon | reverse complement strand
GTGAAAAAGTACGATGGAAAACTAATCCTGCGAATAGAAGATACAGATCCCCGAAGGGTTGATTTGGCAGCATATGAAATGATCGAGGAGGATTTGAAGTGGATGGGTGTTAACTGGGATAAAAAAATCGTGCAAAGCGATCAGCTCGATTATGTAGGGATTTATCATCACTACTGCAAGGAATTAATTAAAAAGCGTCATGCCTATGTCTGTACATGCAATTCAGATGAATTCAAGGCATTAAAATTGAAATCCAAGCCATGCAAACATCGAAATTTATCGGCTAAAGAAAATCTGGAAAGGTTTAATAAAATGAAGCACTGGGGAGAAGGAGATGGTGCAGTGAAATTAAAAACAGATCTGAAACATCCAAATCCTGCTGTTAGAGACTATCCACTGATGAGGCTTGTGGATTTTAAGCATCCAAGGATCAAAAAATTCAATAAAGAATTCGCAAAAAAATGCAGGATTTATCCGTTAATGAATTTTTCTGTTGCAGTAGATGACTATCGATCAGGCGTTACGCATGTGCTAAGAGGAAAGGACCATTTGGTAAATACTGAGAGACAAAGGTATATCTACAGGTATATGGGCTGGAAAGAGCCGATTTTCATTCATTATGGGTTGATGAAGGTTAAGACTATTTTAAGCACATCGGAGATGCGAAAAGGAATTGAAAATGGAATTTACTCCGATTGGGATGACCCGGGATTATGGACGATCAGGTCCCTGCGTAGAAGGGGAATACAACCACAGGCAATCCGTAATTATATTATAAATCTTGGGATAAAGGAAAAAGATATAGAATTTAGCCCAAAGAATTTATATGCCGAGAATAAACGAATAATTGAACCAGATGCTAATCGTTACTTTTTTGTCCCGGATCCTGTTAAATTAACGGTAAAAGATGCACCTTTGATGAAAGTGAAGGTTTCATTGCACCCGGATTTTCCAGACAGAGGTGACAGAGAATTTAATTTAACTTCTAACCAGTTTTATATCCCCAAAAAAGATGCGAAAGGATTGGAATCTGGGGAAATAATCCGGTTAAAGGATTTGTTTAATGTTAAGATCACCAAGATTGATGAAGAGATAAATGGAAAGTATCTGGAAGAGAAGACTCTGGATGTGAAAAAGATACAGTGGGTACAGGATTACATTCCCGGGAAGGTTTTAATGCCTGAAGGTATTGTAGATGGATTTTGCGAACCAAATTGTAGAGATCTGAGGATAGGGGATGTAATTCAGTTTGAGCGTTTTGGTTTTTGTAGGTTGGATAAAAAAGATAATGAGAATAATGAATTAATTTTCTGCTTTGGGCACGGCTGAGATTATATTCTATTGTTTTTATACACCTGCTTATTCGACTACTATATAACCTGAATTTGATACGACATAACTTGATCTGAATAAAGGAGTCTATTAAGGGGATTTCTTTTTCAAGATTTTCTTTTTTAGCAGTTGATTTCGCCTAATTTTGATGTCTTCACCCAAAACTGCCTGTTCAAGTTTATTATACCGATTCAGATTCTGGAGCTTTTTTTCGGTAATAATCGAGCATGAAATCTCCCGGGATATATCGTCTTCATGAATATGAAAATGTTCATCAGCTTCAGGATCTTTTAACAGTTTATCCAATTCGTCACGAAACTGTTCAGCTTCATTTGGCGTAAGATAGATTGACAGAGACTTAACCTGACATTTCCTATCAAGATCAATTATTCTCATAGGGGGCACCTTCTAATGACTGACTTCGCCTATTCTGTATTATATTGGACTCTTTAAAGAAAAAAAATAATAAAAAATCAAAGAAAAAGATTACTTCTTCGGTGTTACTTCCAGAACCATTCCGGCCGCGACAGTTTGCCCCATATCCCTTATAGCGAATCTACCCAACTGTGGGAATTTCTCCGCTGATTCAATAACTAACGGCATGGTTGGTTTGAGTTTAACCACTGCAACGTCACCATTCTTCAAAATCTCTGGGTTTTTTTCGGCAACCTCTCCGGTTCTTCGGTCTATCTTACTTATAAGCTCTGTAAAGGTACAGGCAACCTGGGCGGTATGTACGTGAAGGACCGGTGTATAACCCACAGTAATCGCTGATGGGTGATTTAATACGACTATTCGTGCAGTAAATTCATCAGCAACCGTTGGCGGATTATCGACTGGACCCACAACATCTCCTCTTCGTGCATCTTTCTTTCCGACACCCCTGACATTAAAACCGACATTATCTCCTGGTTCTGCTTTAGGCAATTGCTCGTGATGCATCTCTATTGTCTTTACTTCACCGGTTACTCCGGAAGGCATAAATGTTACTTTCATTCCCGGCTTCATCACACCGGTTTCTACCCTGCCGACTGGAACCGTTCCAACTCCGGTTATTGTATATGCATCCTGAACCGGAAGTCTAAGTGGTTTATCCAATGGCTTTGGAGGTGCTTTAAACTCATCCAATAAGGATAAGAAAATTGGGCCCTTATACCATGGCATATTAGCACTCTTTTCTTTCAGGTTATCTCCTTGGAATCCGGAGATAGGTATGATTGGGATGTTCTCGACCTTGTAACCGGTGTTCTTTAACAATGTGATTAAATCATCCTTCACCGAGTTAAATTTAGCCTCAACGTACTTTACTGCATCCATCTTGTTTACAACAACGAGAAGTTGCTCTATTCCCAAGGTTCTTGCCAAAAATATGTGCTCCTTGGTTTGTGGCATAATCCCGTCATTTGCTGCAACCACCAGAACCGCTCCATCAGCCTGTGATGCCCCGGTTATCATGTTCTTTACGAAATCCCTGTGTCCGGGTGCGTCAATGATCGTAAAATAATTTTTTGATGTTTCGAATTTTCGATGAGCCAGATCTATCGTTAAACCTCTTTCTCTTTCCTCTTTTAACTTATCCATTACCCATGCATATTCAAATGTCCCTTTACCTATCTTCTCTGCTTCTGCCCGTAAAGTCTTTATCTTCTGCTCGGGTATTTCACCCAGTTCATACAATAACCTTCCAACTAGGGTGGACTTTCCATGATCCACGTGTCCTATAAATATCAGATTTATGTGCGGTTTCTCAGCCATTTTAATTTCCTCTATCTGTTTTCCATCTATATTACATTTGGTTATATTAAACTATATATTAAATTAATTTTTCGCATTTATTAATTAAAAGTTTTCACTTAAATTTCAATGAGATAATTAATTTGAATCACAACCTTAAAATAACTTCACTCCATAAAATCTTGTGGAATTGGTAAATCCCGTTTTAAGCCCTTTCTATCCCTTATTTGGATTATAATCTTGGATTGAAGTTCATAAGGTAACTTCTCAAATCCTGAGTTCTCCGTGCTCCATAATGCGTGTCCTTCGCTTGCACCCCTTATATCGCCTGCGAGACCAAATGACTCTGCGATCGGCATTTTTCCCTCAACAGAGATTAATTCTTCCTTTTGATTCATTGACAGAATCTGCCCCCTCCTTCTTTGCAATTCCCGTGTAATTGTGCCCATATAACTCTGAGGTACATCAATCCAGATTCGCTGGACTGGTTCGAGAAGCAGGGGTTTAGAGAGTAATATGGTCGCATAAATCGGTCGCCTAACTGCTGGATAAACCTGGGCGGGTCCCCTGTGAATTGCATCTTCGTGAAGCTTCGAATCCATTAATTTTACCTTAACCCGATTCATCGGTTCTTTCGCTAAAGGACCTGAATCCATCGTCTGTTCAAAGGCATCTAGCATCAGTTCCATTACCTCATCCAGATGCTGAACTCCTCTTGTCAGGTCAATCATCACATTTCCATGATAAATATCTATAATTCTTCTTGCTTCCTCTCTGTCCATGCCCAAATCAACCAATTGTGCCCTAATGTCTTTACTTTTATCCTTTCTTCTACCCTCTTTTATATCCCCCCCGGTAATGGCATCATATACATTTTTCTCCAGTGGTTCGACACAAATATAGAATTTGTTGTGTTTATTTGGACTTTTTCCTTCAACCGTTTTAGATTCCCCCTCTATTGTTTCTCTATAGACGACAATTGGTTCAGATGTCTCTACTTCAACACCTCTCTCCTTAATTCTGCGCTCAATAACCTCCAAATGCAGCTCACCCATTCCAGAGAGCAAATGCTCACCGGTTTCTTCATCTATCTTTACCTGGAGTGTTGGATCTTCTTTTGCGATCTGTCTTAATACCTCGATAACCTTCGGTAGATCCTTCATGGACTTTGCTTCCACAGCTTCGGTAACAACAGGCTCAGAATAATATTGCAGTCCTTCAAAAGGTTCTATATCTTCAGTAGATACGGTCTCACCTGCAGAAGCTTTCTTTAATCCGGTTATTGCAACTATATTTCCTGCAGGAATTTTCTCAATATTCTGACGTGCGGGGCCCATATAAACCCCGACCTGTTGGGTTCTCTCTTTGGATTTTGCCCCAATCAGATAAACTTCATCCCCGGACTTAACTGTTCCTGAGAATATTCTCCCGGTTGCCACTTCACCGGCGTGTTTATCCAGGGTTATCTTCGTGATCATCATTGATAATTTTTTGTCTGGATCACAGTTTAACATAGCAGTGTATACCTCGCTATCCGGGTCTCCCTTCCATATCTGAGGGATCCTGATCTTTTGTGCTTGCAATGGATTGGGTAAATGTTTTATTACCATATCCAGGATAATTTCGTGCAATGGAGATCTTTTAGCCAGTTCTTCCTGGTTATCCTCATTGCAATAGTTAACTATGTCACCAAAACCTATTTTAGATTTTTGCATGTATGAAACGGAAGTTGCCCAGTTATTATATGCAGAACCAAATGCAACCGAACCATCCTGTACCCTCACTGTCCAATCAACCTCCTCTGGC
>DAOVSA010000162.1 GCA_030633635.1 Candidatus Altarchaeota archaeon | reverse complement strand
TGTGAGATGTGATAACATGAAATCAATGTTTGTGGTGACCTTATCATTCATCGGTCTGATGATGATGGCAATGAGTGCCGGGGCATATACGATAGACGGAAATCTGAGCGACTGGGGTATAACCCGGGATGATGTCGTCATGGGTTTGTCAGGTTATGAAGAGGCCAATAGATTGGCGTGGGTGCCTGATGTTTCGACCGTGGACTGGATAGTAGAAAATAACAGAGATCCGAGATATTCTGGCAGTGATTGGACCGGATATTGTGCCAAAGGCGTTCACATCCAGGGGACTGGTACGTCGTGGACGACCTACGAGGAATCGAAGATGCCAACAAAGTATGGCAGTTTATATGTGGCACCCTCTGGTGGAGAACACTTCGATATAGAAGCCATGTACTTTGATGACGATGCCCACTATGCATATTTCGCTATAATCACATCAATGTCTGAGGATGGCTATTATTTCCTGCCTCATGGGCACACATTCAAAGCCGGGGATCTGGCATTGGATCTGGATAGAGACTCTACAACGGGTGAGTATGGTTATGAGTATGGTATCAAACTATTTGGACCAGACAAGGGGCAAATTTGTTTTAATCCTGACTGGTCGCTACCGGATGCGAATACCGGTTTTCCATCGAATGCACCATCCGAGTTTACCTGTCCTTTTGAACATGTGGTGGGAAATGCGAGCGTTATATACGTTAATGCCGGTACCCCCGACCATGGAGCAGATAATTATATCATCGAAATCAGCGTACATAAATCCTACATAGGAAATCCAACCAAAGGGCAGTTGGGTGACTTCCATGTGGCGATGAGCTGTGGAAATGATGTGATCGAACTCAACAGTTATCAATGGGATTATCCTGCACCGGAATTTCCAATGCAAGCAATACCAGCGGTAATATTTGCTATATCGCCGTTGTTCGGGTATATAATTGCCAGAAGACGTGAAAGTGAAAAATTGGCCAATTAGTACAGTCAAACCTCACAATATCCCATTTCTTTATTTAATACGTCCTTTTATTTTTCTACGTTGATATCTATTTTCTTATTACTCCCTATTATCTCATATAATATAATCGAACGATGATTCCAATCGCAAAACCCTTGCTCGGAGAAGATGAGACGGAAGCAGTAAAAAACGTTTTAGAGTCTGGTTATTTGGCCCAGGGAAAAGAAGTGGAGGAATTTGAAAGAGAATTTCACAAACTAATCGGGACAAAATTCGCGGTAGCAACTTCCAATGGGACATCTGCCTTACACATGGTTCTGGCAGCTCTGGGGATCGGTAGAGGAGATGAGGTCATAACAACCACTTTTTCCTTTATAGCAACAGCTTCATGTATTTTGATGCAACACGCAACCCCGGTTTTTTGTGATATAGATCCAAAGACGTATAACATTGATCCAAACCAGATAGAGGAGAAAATAACGGAAAAAACAAAAGCGATCATTCCGGTTCATTTGTATGGCCAGCCCTGCGATATGGGACCAATTCTGGATATAGCAGAAGATCACGACTTGCATGTCATAGAAGATTGTGCCCAGTCCCACGGGGCCGAATATAAGATGAAAAACGTTGGTTCATTTGGAATCGGTTGTTTCAGTTTTTATCCAACCAAAAACATGACAACCGGGGAAGGAGGAATGATAACAACAGATAATGAAGAGGTCCTTGAGAAGGCAAGAATGATCAGGAATCACGGGCAGGAACGAAGATATTTCCACCCTATCCTTGGTTATAACTACCGAATGACCGATATATGTGCCGCAATCGGGAAAATCCAGCTGAAAAAACTCGACTGGTTCATTAAAAGAAGGATAATGAACTCAAAATACTACAATGAGAATATAGTGAATGTAGAGGTTGAAAAACCCCTGGTTCTCGATGTGGCAAAACACGTCTTTAATCAGTACACTCTGGGGGTTAAGAAAAGGGATAATTTTTTGAGATGCTTAGAAAAAAATGAGATCGGTTACGGGATACATTATCCTATTCCAATCCATAAACAACCTTTATTTAAAGAATATAATGAATTAAAATTACCAAATGCTGAAAAAGCTTCAAATGAAGTAGTTTCAATACCCGTACATCCCTCTTTAACTCCCCAGGACTTAGAACGGGTTGTAGATGTGATAAATACTTATGTTTAACCTGTATTGTTTAATCTGTATTGTTTAACATGTATTCGCGACCATGATAAAACTTGATGGTGTCAAGGTAGGAAAAAACGTGATAATTCACGGAAAGGTCCAGATAGGAAAGGGCACGGTGATCCAGGATAATGTAATCATTGGTAATTCGGAGGAGGGAACAGTCGTGATCGGAAAGGATTCGATTATACGGTCTGGAAGCATCATCTATTCGAATGTGAATGCCGGGGATC
>DAOVSA010000191.1 GCA_030633635.1 Candidatus Altarchaeota archaeon | reverse complement strand
ACTTTGCACAGAATATCTTGGTGGGCTTTTCACGATTGGGTGGGCGTACAATTGGAATAGTAGCCAATCAACCAAATGTACTTGCTGGTTCTTTGGATGCAGATTGTTCAAATAAAGCTGCCAGATTCATTCGATTCTGTGACGCATTTAATATCCCAATCATTACTTTTGTTGATGTGCCGGGATTTTTACCGGGGATTCAACAGGAGCATCGGGGAGTAATAAAACATGGTGCAAAGATGTTATTTGCATATTCCGAGGCAACCGTGCCCAAAATAACCATTATTATTCGTAAAGCTTATGGTGGTGCATTTCTGGCTATGTGCAGCAAAGATTTGGGTGCAGATCAAGTGTTTGCACTACCAACTGCTGAAATTGCGGTCATGGGACCTGAAGGTGCAGTAAATATTATTTTTAATAGAGAAAACGATGAAATAGGGAAACAAAAAATTGATGAATATCGGAATAAGTTTGCTAACCCATATTTCGCAGCATCAAGAGGACATATTGATGTTGTTATTGAACCGCAAGAAATAAGATCACGATTGATTAGTGCGTTGTGGATGCTGTCGAATAAAAGAGAAGAAAGACCACGAAAGAAACATGGTATCATCCCGCTATGAAATTACTCGCAAATTAGGTTCAATGTGCTGTCTAAGAGGTGCCGAATCAAATAAAATGAATAGAAGTGCAAAGATGGAAAGAAGATGGTCTATAAGGGCTTATGAAAAAGGAGATGAGAAAGGGATATTCGAACTTATGAAGGCGGTGTATCCAGAAAAGAAGTATGATCAAGCGAAGTGGATGAGCTGGTGGAAATGGATGTACATAGATAATCCTGCGGGTGATTCAAGGATTTGGGTTGCGGATCACAATGGTAAAATTGTGGGCTCACGTTCAGTCATTCTTGTAAAAATGAAAATTGCGGGTGAAACTATGATCGCTTCACAAAATACAGACCTCCTGACGCATCCAGACTATAGACGGCAGGGAATATTTTCTGCGTTAGAGAAAAAATCATTTAATCAGTTGAAGGATGAAGGAATATGTATATCCTATTCTTTTCCAAGTAATATGTCTTATCCCGGTTATATGAAATCTGGCGAGTTTTTTGATACTCATGCATTACGAACAATGATCAAACCACTCAATTTAGAGAATACTCTCAAAAGACGTATCAAAAATAAGTTTCTGCTAAAGATTTACACAGTAATTGGGTATTTATTCATTAATATATTTTACAGAGCGAAAAAACCTCCTGAAGTTGATGGTTTGACTATCACAAAGATTTTATCTTTTGATGATCGCATTAATGATTTTTGGAAAGATATCTCTAATGACCACGAGATAATTGTGGTAAGAGACAAAGAATACCTAAATTGGAGATATGTCGATGTACCAACTGTAGATTACACGATCTATCTCGCCGAAGAAGATGGAGAAATCTGTGGATACATAGTTTTGGGATGCGCGAAACAAGACCAATTATCAGGGTACATCATTGATATCATAGCGCATTTAGATCGACCAGAGGTAATCCATTCTTTGCTTT
>DAOVSA010000078.1 GCA_030633635.1 Candidatus Altarchaeota archaeon | reverse complement strand
GAAAGAAGTACTCTTTCTCTCTTTCCATTCGTACCATCCCTAATCATTACATAATCAACAACCAGATGATCTACAGAAACGCCATAATCAAATCCTAATTTATCATAGAGGTGAGCAACATTTTCAACACTATAAAATGGTAAGGGAGGTTCTCTCTCTTTAACATAACCAAAAGCACCGCAGTCACCCATAACTTTTAAAGATGAATCTTCTGGAATCTTTAGATAATCTTTTATGTTAGTATGGTTTCTTATTGTGTAAGTTCTATTGTCCTCATTTTTTAAGGTGATTTTTGATTGGAATACACTCAAACTAAATAATATGCCATCGTAAGGAGGGCAATCGAATAACTGATGGGCATAGATATCATGCTTGTAAGGATTTTTCTTATGCCCTTCAGAATACTCATCATTGATGAAATCGAAGTCTGGGTCTAACCGATCTTCCCAGTCTGGTAGAAAATATTTTAGTTTCATAATTATCCCCTAAGGTACAGTTGGGTGATATTGTCTGGGAGCCGGATTGGGACAGAAGGTCTTGAAATCGCAAGCTGTACAGTTTCTTTCAATAGGGTTTGGGTTCCAAGAAGATGTAATACTCCTTCCTGCCATCTCAAAAAGTACACAAGACTCAATATTCCCTACAACGTTGTCAAATGCTTGAAGAGAATTTTGGACATGAATATCATCAACAGATATAATTTTTATAGATCTTTGCTCTTTAAATGGTCTAGAAAGTGTGGGGGGCGTAGTGTTTCTTCTCCAGTTTTGAATGGCTTGCGAATCTAATCCTTGGGGCATAATATCTGTCGAATTATTCCTCACATCCTTTTGTAATCTTCTTATATCTTCTTGAGATAAAGCTAATTCATTGAGATAAAAAATGATTCCCGCAACAATCGGTCTAGATTGATGCTGTTGGGCACGAAGCCATGCATAAGTGAGTATTTGCCATTCATGGTGTTGCCAAGTTGGATCGTTTGTAGGGGGTCTTCTCATCCCCTTGTAATCAATGATAATTTCATACTCTGGAGAAGCAAGGTTATTTATTATTTCTTGTACTTCTGGATTTTGGGATATGTAATGCAAAATGAGATTCCCTGAGGGTGCATTCTGAAGATCTACAGAACTTATTACGTCAATAACCCCAGTTATCCCATAGTAGTTACATCTACTAACTCCAGGCCGATAATTTAGCATATCTCGAATGCCCTTTAACCTTACTTCGGCTTCATCGATTAGAGGAAACAAATGTTGCCCCCATGTATTAATTGCTGCTTCAGTTCTCTGACTTGCAATAAGTTGGTGTGGATGGTTTACGTTGGGGCACCAACCTTGTCGAGTAAAAGAAGAATCATAGGGACAAAAAAGCCATGGTGGAGGGTTTAAACCTCTTGCTCTTAATCTTCGATTAATTTGCAGTTCGATATCTCTGATCTCAGGATCCCAACTCCAAGGAAAGCGTCTTCTTTGTTGATTTTGTTGCCACTCAAGATAAGCCTCCTCCATCACAGCGTGGATAAACTCTCCGAACCACAATTGAACAGGTGTAGATGGTGGCAAAGATCCTCTATTGTGGTATCTATATTGAAGCCCACAAGTGAGATATGCTAACAAATCACCTGTCAAGCTATATTCTGGGATTTTATACGGTTGTTCTCTCACAGATAATGGCATTCTTTCATCTCCTAAATATGGATCAAATTATGTAGACCGCACCCCCAATACCAATTTCCCTTTCTGCCCCACCCTGTACCCACATTTGGAATTCTATCTCTTACACTATTTAACCCCACTAGTAAAAGAACATCTTGAGTTCTGCTATATGCTTCAAAATATAATCTTATCAAATCGTCAAAAGCTCTATCCAAAGCAGCTCTTTGCGGCTGTCCCAAGCGAGAGTAAGGTCTTAATTCATCTTCCATATTGCATGTTTTTCCACCATTTCTTGGAAATCTTTTGAACGCATGTGCGTGGTGATTTGTTCTAAAATCTGAGCCAACATCTACTACCACCAGGGGGAACTCTAATCCCTTTGATTGATGAATCGACATGATGTTTATCCTATCTGGCGACAAGGTTTCAAGAAGATCTTCGTCGATTTCAATTGCACCTGTCGCTATAGGCACAAAAATGTTCCATAGAGCTTCTCTAATAGAGGCTTGCCCTAAACGCAGGTTATTTGGATCAAAAATTATTTGTCCACCAAAATCGCCAAATAATCCCGCCTGATTAATTGTTCGTGTTATTGCTTCAAGATAAACCAAGCCTTCTATGTCATTTTGCATATTGGGTAGCCATGTGATTGATTTATACACTAAATCTATCAACGGTATTTTTCTCTCCCATGTCCTTCTACCTAAAGTGGTTCTACTCTGCCATGAATTTACAAATTGCCTAAGACTTCTCGGAGTTGTAGGTGGTGGATTTCCATTTATGTATGTCCTCGCCCTTCTCCGCCAAGTATCAAACATATCTATAGCGACTTGTGGTAAATTCGTGTTATTTTGCACATTGTTATTAGGATCTATACATTCCAATATTAACCCACATAATACTTGGACGTCAGAGATAGCTTCTAAATTTTCACCTCTGGGGTTAAAAACTTGGATGGGATGGGATAACTGAGTTAGTTCATTGCGTAATAGCCAAGGGAGTCTTGGTCTTCCCTGAGTATCAAATTCACGGGGGGAACTAAACAATAATGCAATATCTGCAGGAGTACCGTGTTGAGGATTGATACTTATCGTATACTGATTGTCTTGAGGATCTTGAATTTGGATTCCTCCTCCATGAATTACTCCATGGATAAACTGGGCAAGGTCAGAAGCGAGCAGATTAACATCATCTCTAAACATTCCCAATATTGGATAGTTTGTGTATGGTTGGGAACGCATTGGGATAATCGGAGGCTTGTTTTGGACACGTGCATTTTGGTATAGAGTGTCTAAAGTAATGAACCCATTGCAAAAATCGACTATAATTGGCGTGGATCTGTAATTTCGGGAAAGGTACACAATTGTTGGTTGTATACCTAAATTATCGTTAATTCTGGGTAAAAATGCCTGAAAAAGATCAACAGTAGCCCCACGAAAGCGATAGAGGGATTGATCGTCATCCCCTACGATGGTGATGCTCCCCCTATTTCTTAATGCTACTCTTGTTAGTTCAAAGTATATTTGTTCCTGTAGTAAATTTGTATCTTGATACTCATCCACCAACACAAACCTAATGTCTTGGAGAAAACCGTCTAATGTCCCATTCCGAAGTCGAGTTAAAAATTCCTGCTCTAATCGAGCAAAATCGAAAAAAAGTTTATTTTGCAGCTCTAAATCACAATCATTTATAGCATCACATGCTATCGGAATACCTGGATGATTAGAGTTATCTCTAAATTGACTGATATTTATCTGATCGTGATAAAACCGATCTTTTATTTCCCGGAGAGTGGTACTTATCCCAGATATATTAAGACCCCATGAAGTGCCTCTCAAATTAGCAATATAATTTCTGAGATCCTGATTATTATGCCTCCCGTGACTAAAAAGCCCAACTCGTATCATTAATGCATTTGAGACAAAATCTTCGATAACAACAGGTGGTGGAGTGCCAGGGGCACGGTAATCTCGCAAAATTTCTTCCGCAATACTATCTAACGTTCCTGTGGTAATTCGGTTGAAATCTAATCTTCTCAATTGATTTCCAATATGATGATAAGAAGGTTGGCGTATGAAGGCACGTCTTAGTTGATCGCCCCAACCGAGGATTCTCGATCTTAACTCAGCAGCGGCTTTTCGCGTAAAGGTTGTTACCAAAATGTTTGATGGATCTATATCATCTACAAAAATAAGTTTTAGGACTCTTAATGCAATAACTGTTGTCTTACCGCTACCGGGACCTGCAACTACGAATAGAGAATGATTTAGCGGAGATTGTATAGCATCATTTTGGTCAGGATTGCTCTGTCTACTTATATCTCTATTAAGGTTGCTAATAACCGCCCTCTCAAAATCATTCCAGTTGATCATTGGGTCGTCCCTCCGCTTCGGCACCAATTGATTCGAGCCAGTTTTTAAGTTGGTGTGATCGTTCCCCTATTTGTCCACTAGCCCAGTAAACATTGTATTCATTAAGCAT
>DAOVSA010000182.1 GCA_030633635.1 Candidatus Altarchaeota archaeon | reverse complement strand
CCTACAACCCAATCACGAATGGTCCAAGCACGGTTCCCTCTGTCGTTTTTGTTGCTCCACCAGCAGTAACCGTTATCGTGGCTTTTCCTAATCCAAAGATAAAACCAGCTTTAACTGTCTCACTACCTCCAGCAGCTAGAGAAGATATTGTTCCTTCGGTATGAGCACCTATAAGAACAAGCCCGTCTAAATCAATGCTCCAAGATATATCGGTTGCATCTGTCTTACCGGTATTTTCGATGATTGCTGATACGCCGAAGCCGCCAGAAATGCTTTTAACTGTAATTATTGGTGTTGCTAATCCATAATAGTAAATATCCTCATTTCCATTTCTTGTATCAACTCTGGCTATACCAGCTGAAGAATTATAAACTGCTTCTGGTTCCTCTACGACAGTACCATCGACATCGTTTATCTGTTCTGGATCATCCCACGTTTGTCCAAAATCAGTTGATTTTGTTAAATATAAATTGTTATTGCGAATGAATGCACAGAACACTGTTGAACCGAGCATAAATATTTCAGGGCTTTTATCATCTACTTGGGGTTGCGAGGGAACCGTAGCGTCATGCCATGTACTTCCTTCATCGGTAGAATATTTACAAACAAGGTCAAAATCGCCAAAGATATTGTCGTTAGACATGCATACAATACAGAGATTGTTACCGCTGGAAGCTAAAGCAGGATCAATATAATCTGCACTTGAGGTTATTTCTACATCGGGCCATATATGGCAATCTCCTTCTTCTACTGGGTCGCCCCATTTGAGGAGTAGATCACTTGTTTCGGTAGCCTCATTAGGAAAATCCCAAACCATCCAGTATAAATTACTTGTAACAGCTATTTCGTTGTTATAACCAATTGGATAGTCTTCGTCACCGGTTATACCAAATGAACCAGAATACCCTTCCGTAAAAGAAATAAGTTGGCAACTATATGGGAGATCATAACCGGAAACAATAATGTGGCCCACATGGCCAATACCAAATCTATTTTCATCGAAGGCTGCTATAGTAAACGTATGTCTATCGTAATCCCAACCGTCAGCATCATAATAACCCATGCCTTCGCTATAGCTTTCTGGATCAGATGGATCAGTGACGTTAATGAAATATATTACATTTGACGCTTCATCATTCCATGAGCCAAAAATTTGTTCTCCTCCTGGTGGTGTACATAAGACAGGCCAATTATGAAGACCAACTTGTGTATCTCCTCTGTTAGTATCCCAAATTTTTGACCATGTATTTCCATCATCATCGGATCTTATGATATGTATATGTGATAATAGGGAACTTTGTTGGCGATCATAGGCAACAAGGATGCTGCCATCAGTGGCACCAGTAATTGTGGGGTGTTTTTCATCTAAAGGGTCACTTGATATTTGTACATTACCCATAGTTACCTTCATTGTCTTAGGGGATATCTTATTATTGATTCTACAATTATTTTCGGTCGCTGCACTAGCAAAAGCACTGAATACAAACAACGTACAAACTAAAATACCTAATATTTTCCTTTTCATTTTTCTTTGCCTCCTTTAATTATTACAGTATGGTAATATCATAGAATAATATAAATGTTGCGAATTAAAATAACGGGACATATGTTACATAAAAAGGGATATTTATTCCTTTGTGTGAACTTGCCCAATATCATGTGGTAACCTAATGTATTTTTTTATTAACCGAAAAATTACTGTATGTGACATCCATTAGCAGATATTTGATTTGGGATGCATTTGCTAATGATTTGGATGGTTGAAAAACTGTTTTCTGGATG
>DAOVSA010000116.1 GCA_030633635.1 Candidatus Altarchaeota archaeon | reverse complement strand
GGTCCACCAAAGCCATGAAGCCAAATCTTTACTGGCCAACCATCCTTAGTTGGAGAACCAACGGGGATAAATAGCTTGGATGCAATCTTACTTCCTCCTTCGACATCACCCCAATATTCAACGTAATAAACAGCGACATCATATCCCCCATAGGAAATGATTGGGGGATCTGTACCCAAATAACTTACTGATAGTATGTCTCCACATCCATAATAATTCCCGTTGTCATAGATGGACATTGGCCACTCAGTTGGTTCTGATATAGTTGACATTGCTGATAAAACAGGAATTATCAAAAGCATACAAACCAAAATACCTACTGCTTTCTTATTCATTTTATACACCAATCATAATTTTAATATTTTTATGTATCTGATATTTTATAAGATTTTACCCAAATTACACCAAAATCTTCACAAAAAACAGAGTTGAAATATCCTGTTTTTCTACCAAAGATGATTTCTGAGTAATTTTTTCAGATTAGAAAACCTTCCAAACCGATATATCGTCACTTGCAATGTTCCCCTCGTTATCATAAGCGATTGCTTTTATCTCATGTTTTCCAAAAGCGAACTCATTCCAAAGCCATTCATAAGGAGATTCAGTGTCAGTATCTTTCAAAACACCCTCGATGTAAAATTCTACTCTATCTATTCCGTTCTCGTCATATGCATCTACTTCTACAGTTATCTTACCAATGATAATAGTATTTTCAGGAAGAGACATTACTTCCTTATCGGAAATATACAGGTATTCTTCCCCAGGTTTTTCCATATGGACTAAGGGTGGAATTGTATCGAAGTATTTGGTAGTGTAATAATCTGTAGTTTCCCTCTGAATACATCCCGTGGCAACTATCGTATCATTAGAATCAGTAGAAATATCATTTATATAGCCGACGATACTAGGAATTTTAACCCACATCTCTTGTCCCTCTTTACTATACATGATAAGGCATGGGCAAAAATTATCACTAAGGATACCACCACCTACCAGAATATTATCATCGATATTAACAGCGACCGCAGCGGCATAATCACTTTTTCCGCTATCATATTCCTTTACCCATGGTGTGTTCCCAATCTCGTCTAACTTTATGACCTGATAATCTGCCTGATTTTCAGAAAAGTTATAACCAGCAAGAATTATATTATCATAGGAATCAATTGCCACATCATAAAGTACTGCTGCATCCCCAAATTTCCGTTCCCACAATTCATTGCCATATTTATCATATTTGACAGTAAAGTCCGTAATGCTCCTCCATGTCCCCGATGCCCCTGCCACAATGATATTATCATTTGAATCCACAGCTATCCCAATGCCTAAAATCAAGACATGATATCAGTTAATATTTTCAACACTAAACAAATTTGAACTCTGTTAGGAAAACTACAATTGAAATGAGAACTAAATTCATCAAAATCAAGATTATCTAATCTCAAAAGAAAATAATTCAAAATATATTAAACGTGGGCATTGCAGATAGATACTCCCGTTTCAAATCCTTTGGATCAATATGGTCATAGATATCAATAACCTCAGATCGTTTATCCCCACGAAGTTCCTTAATAAACTCCCTGGGCATCCCATTCTGTCGAAGATACGTTGTAAAACAATGCCTCAGGTTATGCGGACTGAAATGATCCCTATTAAATTTTGAATTCTCTTCATATATTCCAAAGCGTTTCGCCCATTTGACCACTGAATCATACACCGTATTCTTATCAATCCTGCTTCCATACTGTCCAACAAACAATGCTTTCTCACTATCATTTGCAAACATTTTTCTTCTTCGAAGCCAAAGCGATAGTAACTGCTTTGTTTCCTCATCGAAAAAAACAACAGGGTTACTCCTCTTCCGGAATAATCGTTTCTTTAAGGTAATCCTCTGTTCATCCATATCGACATCATCCACATCAATTTGAATTAACTCACCCCTGCGAATACCTGTTTTTACAAACAGGACCACAATCATTTTATCGCTAAGATTTGCGATACTATTGATAAACTCAACCATCTTTTTTACATCAATGATCTTCCGTTGTGCTGGAGCATACCCATTCTTATATTGAGTTAAATACCGTTTTCTCACCGTAAGAATAATATTCTTCTCAACCACATTTATTATACTCAAGATACTCATATAGCCCATTTAACGCCGTGAAAACCGACTTCAATCGTTTATAACTAATACTTCCTCCATGTGGTTTTTTGTATTCAAAGCGTAAATACTTCAAAAAATCTTCAATGATACCTTTACCATCCATGTTATTGACACTACAGATATGTAACTTCTTTTCATTCAACCAATGATGATATAACCGAATACAGGAATGATAGTCACTCACCATTCTCTCTGATTTCCCTTGCAGCGCCAAATCATCAAGATAATTTTTAATAATATGATTGTCAGTTACCCGCACCATACATAACCACCCTTCTGAGGTTTTATAACCCCATAGTTCAAAAGATTCTCAATCTGCCGATCAATCGCCCTGATACTCTTCACATCAGAAGGCGGAATATGAAGTGTATCAAGAATTATTTCCTCATTCAAATATTTCTCCTTCTTAAACAACTCAATTAAACGGCGGTTATACCTTCGAATCCCGTTAAAATGATCATCAGAAAGAAACTTTTCGTTCTCAAGATCCTTTAACTGTTTCTCATACCGATCAAGAAGCGTATCCATCCGTTCCAATTTACGATGAATCTCAACATTCTCCTCCTTTAAAATTTCAATCTTAGCCAGACTCCCCCGATATTTCTCCTCCATCGTCTGCTTTGATAATACCGGATCATTTCTTGCTAAATAACTCTCCACGGCCTCTTGAACAAAAGCAGAAATTGAAACACCAGCTTTCTTCGCAGCCCTTTTCCAATCATCACCTATACCTTTATTAGGCACATACACATAGATGGTTCGCTGCTTCACATTTGTAGATTTCCTTGGTCTGCCCATTTTCTAACCAACAGGGTATGAGGAGCTCATCGTATAAGTATTTTACCGGTAAAATAAGGGCCCGAGCCGGGATTTGAACCCGGCACAGAGGATCCACAGTCCCATATGTTACCAAGCTACACTACCCGGGCCAATGTGCTATATTGGAGCATTGGAAT
>DAOVSA010000002.1 GCA_030633635.1 Candidatus Altarchaeota archaeon | reverse complement strand
TATAATGACTCGCTTGCGAATGAATACTATGTGTTCTATAATGACTCGCTTGCGAATGAATACTATGTGTTCTATAATGACTCGCTTGCGAATGAATACTATGTGTTCTATAATGACTCAATGGAGAATCTCAGTTATTGGTATGCAAATGATTCGATGGAGAATCTTGTCTATTGGTATGCGAATGATTCGACCGAAGGTATGAGCTACTGGTATGCAAATGATTCGATGGAGAATCTTGTCTATTGGTATGCGAATGATTCGACCGAAGGTATGAGCTACTGGTATGCAAATGATTCAACTACTAACCTCGTATATTACGACACAATACTGTACTATCCATATTTCAGATGCAGGAGTAGATTCTGGGGTAATGGTGGTTTTAATGACTCTTTCTGGTCAGCAATTACGACACCAGATACTGGTTGGGGATGTGATTATTGCCAGAGATTCTACAGGAAAACCTTCACTGTGATTAATGCATCCGCGATCACAAATGTGACATTGAGGGTGAGTAGCGATGATGGGAGTATATGTTATATAAACGATAAACAGATTGGGTATGACCCGGAGTGTGATGGGATGGGTTGGGATTACGTGACCAGTGTGGATCCAGGCGTTTTGGTTGATGGCAATAACATCATTGCGTGTTCCGCAAAGGAGAGGACTGGAGCAGAAGGCCTTGATGCAGAGTTGGAATCTGATACCGAGGGTATGTTGGTTAATAGGGGTTCAGATTGGGTATATTATCATCAATGGGACTTTTGTACAGGCGCCTGTGACCCGGCAGATCAAACCTGCGAATACGGACATTATATCAATACCTGTGGGGGATACAATGAGAATGTTATCGCGAATGGTCATATGGAATCAATGGGGGATTGGCGATATTCCGAGAATGGTACTTCGTGGTCCGGTGGATATACCACAGACGATAAGTATAGTGGGCTCCAGAGTTATAGAATCTCCTATCCATGGGCTACTAGTTCCAGTAGTGGGTATTATGGTGCAATAACCCAAACAATAACCGGGTTTGATATTATCGGTATGTCACATCTAAGGGGATGTGTAAAAGATTCATACACTGGTGGGACGAGTGGTTATCACTTCAAACAAGTGTTGATTGATGGCACCGTCGTATGGGAAGAGGATGTTGCTGGGGATGAGGGTGGATGGATTTGCTTTAATGAGAACATTGCCCCAGAATTAGTGGCGAAAGCTGCTGTTGATATCACTTTGAGAGTTTATGATAAAAAGGGTGTCAGTAGTTTCGGTGTGGACGTGTATTGGGATGATATAATGCTCACTCCTTGGTATGAAGGCACCAACATGAGTCACGTTTGTTCATCCGATTACTGCACGTTCATAGGTGACGACAATTACTGCTGGATATGTAATGTCACCAGAATCAAACTGGCCAAAAAATTAGATAGTATATTTATCGATGAAATTTTGAAAATCATGGGTGATATGGTTGGATTGGTTGGTTATGGTGACGCAGTTTGTGATTCAACTAATCTAACAACGAATAAAACCCTACTGAATGAAAGCGTAAATGCTTATTTGGCAGATTGTGGTGCCACTTGTATCTCCTGTGCCATACAAAGAGGAATAGAGATACTAAATAACAGTCCAGAAGATAAAGATAAATACATGGTGGTGATGAGTGATGGAGAAGCCAATATGATGATCAATGGAACCCGGGATCCGGCGGGTGCACAGGCGGAGGCGATAGCTAAGGCATGCGAAGCGTATGAGAATTACAGCATTGTGGTATATGCAGTAGGGTTTGGGGTTGATGCGGGAGCAGAAACTCTGAAGAATATATCAGAGTGCGGGCATGGAGAGTTTTATCATAGTGATGATCCAGATGAACTCGAACAGATATACATAAATATAGCAGAAAAGATAACATTCCGCGCACAAAGTGCAAGCGTCAACATAACTAACTCCACACTCCATCCGGATTCCTATATAGAATTCAATTACACGCCAATAGTAATACCTTTTGAATATGGCTGTATTGATATCACCTACGAGTTTAAAAGATTTGGGGGTAATGTAAGTTCCCCAAAAAGCGGAAGTTTCACCGTACCTCCGGGCGTAGCTGTTGTAGATGCAAAGGTAACTTCGTACTCTGCTGAGTATTGGACCGACAGTTTGACCGTAAACGGTGTATCCGTTTACCGACTCTGGGACTATGGAAGTAGTTATCGGTTACTTGGGGACCCGTATATCGTTCAAATCCCGGCAAATCTAGCGGTATCCGGGCTAAATAACCTGAGTATCGACACGGGTGGTAGCCCCAGCACTCCAATGGGAGGCTCTCCTGACGATAGAGTTATTTATACATTCATTTTGGATCCATCCGTTTCACACGGGCCGTATGAAGAACCATTTAGGAAAGCAGAGGGAAGTAACTCAACCATATGGTATGATATAGATCAGGATGGAATTGTGGATGGGAATATAACCGCTTTGGTCGGTCCAGTCCCCTCGGATGAATTTGATCCAGACGAGGATGCAATAGACGATGCCTTCATCAGGTTGCTTGATCAGTTGAATTTCTATGACGATAAAAATCCAGACATGGTGGTTTCATCCATAATGAATGCCACCCACTGTGATGGCTGCATCGAAAATCCAATGGATATAATGCTCCCTCCAGAGATACAATTTGAAGTTAGCAGGATTACAAGTGTGAGATCTCTTTGGGGGCCAATAGTGATTAAATTGGTCGTTTGGATGTGATAAGATAGTTTTACATCCGGCAAAAATGATAGAAATGCTGTGTTATAAAATGCTGTGTTATATATTGCTACCTGCTATAATGTAATTATCAAAGTATTCGGATATGGTTAAAATGGAAACCCACACATCACACTACAACTTTATAAAGGATGTACAGGAACATTACGCTCTTGGAGATATAAAAATAGACGATACTACATTGAGGGATGGTGAACAGACTGCCGGAGTTGTATTTAGAAGAGAGGATAAACTACAGATCGCTAGAGAACTTGCTGAGCTGGGAGTGCATCAGATAGAGGCAGGTATTCCAATAATCTCAAGGGATGAGAGAGAAACGATAAAAACGATTGTAAAGGAAAATCTTGGCCCCAGCATAATGGCATGGTCAAGGTCCGTAAAAAGCGATGTTGATAAGATTTTAGAGACTGAATGCGATGCAATTGCAATATCTATCGCAACATCCGATATTCATCTGAAATATAAAATTAAAAAAACCAGAGATGAGATTTTAGATATGATCATTCCCTGCATAGAATACGCGAAAGATCACGGCCTATACGTCTCTTTCAATGCAGAGGATGCGACGAGGACGGAGTATGATTTCTTGGTGAGATTCATAAGAGAGTGTAAAAATGCGGGTGGTGATAGATTAAGACTTTGCGATACCGTGGGGGCGATGACTCCTTCGGCAACAAAATTTTTAGTAAAAAACCTGATCAAAGACACCGGAATTCCGATAGAGATTCATGAACACAATGATTATGGTCTTGCTGTTGCAAATTCTTTGGCTGCTTGTGAAGCTGGAGCAGAGTGGATTTCAGTATCTGTCAATGGATTGGGGGAGCGGGCAGGAAATGCTTCTTTAGAGCAGGTTATTATGAATTTAATGGCACTGTATAATATTGATTTAGGATTTAAAACAGAGAGATTAATGGAATTATCCCTGTTGGTTGAAGAAGCAAGTGGAATAAAGGTCTCAAAGGATAAACCCATTGTTGGTGAAAATGCATTCGCTCATGAATCCGGTATACATACCCATGGTGTTTTGAGTAAATGGTATACGTATGAAACCTTTAAACCAGAGATGGTTGGACAGCAAAGGAAGATTATAGTGGGTAAAATGAGTGGTAAGCACACTATACGCTCTAAATTGGATGAATGGGATATAATAGCGAATTCTGAACAAATAATTGAAATTTTAAAAAGAGTAAGAGATACTAGTGAGAAACGAAAGAGCCCACTAGGTGATGAAGAATTTCTTGATATCATAAGAGATGTACTGGGGTATGAGAACGGATTTTGACATTTAAATATAGATATGTGCACATCTCATGTGGGGCCCAGTTTGTTCCATCCAAATTTCACCTACGGCGAAACTTCAGTAAATCCTAGGGATAAGCATAGATACGATCATTTTTATAGTCTCACACCAATTATTTATTATCTATGGGATGCCGTGTTATCTTCTCTAATATATATTTGGGATACCATAATATCTATCCCATATAAAAATAATATCGAGAGTAAAAACACTTGTTTAAACTCCTCTAGAGTATTCAATCGTACTCTCCTCTTTAAATTTTCATCTCGAATGATATGATCAATAGAGGACCTATTAAAGATCAATTTAATTTTTGATCAGTATGTATGGATAAAAATCAAAATGGGAAATGATAAATCAACCAATCATCCGGATGCTGAATTCAAATACAAGGTAAGGGTATCCGGCACGATACTGGATGGCAATAAAAGAGTTGTGCAGGCATTAATGGACATACATGGAATTGGGCCGCAAATCTCATCTGCTCTTATAAAAATTATTGAGATAGAAAAAGAGGTTAAATTGGGGGAATTAAACGACGCACAAATCGAAAAAGTTGAGAATGCAATTCAGAATCTGGATCAATATCTGCCAGATTGGATGTTAAATCATCGAAATGACCATTCTACGGGCAAAAATATCCACTTGGTTGGTCCCGATCTAGAAATGGCAACTAGAGAGGAAATTAACCGTCAAAAAAGGATAAAATCTTATATAGGAGTACGCCACAGTGTACATCTACCAGTCAGGGGTCAAAGAACCCGTACATCATTTAGACGTGGAAAAACAGTTGGAGTAAGTAGACGGAAAAGATAATTTGATCAAATTTAAATCAATTTAGTTTAAAATGGGCGATCCCAAAAAACAACGAAGGAAATATAGTGCACCTAGGCATCCTTGGGAGATTGGACGGATGGAGGAAGAAGCAAAATTAGTCGATAAATATGGGCTAAAGAATAAAAAGGAGATTTGGAGAACCAAATCAACTATTGGAAGGTTTAGACAGGAAGCACGGGTGTTATTGGGATCGGGCGGTGAGCATGTTGAAAAAGAACGAAATCAATTGTTGGGTAAATTAGATAGACTTGGGATCCCGATGGATAACACCCTAGAGAGGGTCTTAGCACTGGGGATTGAGGATTTACTGAATCGGAGATTACAGACTATTGTATTTGAAAAAGGTCTCGCACAAACGACCAAGCAAGCACGACAATTCGTCACACATGGTCATGTCATGATTGGAGAACGGGTTGTAGATGTGCCAAGCTATATCGTATCCAAAGGGGAAGAGGATAAAATAGAGTTAAAAGGGATTGAGGTGACCAAAGTTGAGCAAAAAGGAAGAGAAGATAGAGAACACCAATGAAGAGAAAGAGAGTAGTGTAGGAGAGAAAGAGAGTAGTGTAGTGGAGAAAGGGGGTAGTGTAGTGGAGAAAGAGAGTAATGTAGGAGAGAAAATAGATGAGGGAAAAACAGATATTTTAAAGGAAGATTCCCTCCCTGGGAATAAACAACGAGAGCCGGAAGAGAAGGCAAAAAAAATCGGGAAAAGGAAGGCAAGAGCAGGTATGTGGGGAGTCTTACATATTTATTCATCAAAAAATAATACAATTTTACACGTCACAGATATAACCGGTGCAGAGACTATCAGTATCTGGTCTGGTGGGCGGGTTGTTAAAGCCGATCGAGAGGAATCAACACCTTATGCCGCCATGCAATGTGCGATTAGAGTCGTGGACGAGATTCGGAGTAAAGGAATCACAGGACTCCATATAAAGGTTAGAGCACCTGGGGGGCATAATGGACCACGATATCCCGGCCCCGGTGCACAGGCAGCAATAAGAGCGATATCCCGGAGTGGGATAGGAATAGGGAGTATAATGGATGTCACACCAATTCCACACGGCGGATGCCGACCAAAAGGTGGAAAGCGAGGAAGACGGGTTTAGGTGTTGAAATAAGGTGGAAAGTGAAGAAGACGGGTTTAAGTGTTGAAACATAGATGAAATAAAGAATAATGTGAAAGTTTGAAATGGAATTGAAGATCATTGAAAGGGGGAGTAACAAGATAAAATTTAATGTAAAAGGAATAAACGTGTCAACTGCAAATGCATTGCGTCGCACAATCATATCCAAAATTCCTATAATGGCAATAGAAGAGGTAATATTCTATGAAAATTCTTCAATATTACATGATGAAGTTTTGGCACATAGGTTGGGTTTGGTTCCATTAAAAACAGATTCATCTGGTCCAGATACAATAGAGTTGAGTCTGACAGCAGCAGGTCCTAAAACAGTTTATTCCGGGGATTTAATACCCAAAGAACTGAAAGTCAAAGGAAAATCCAAACCTTCGTCGGGGGATATAGTAGTATATGAACAAATGCCTCTGGTAAAACTCACAAAAAATCAAAATATTAAATTGGAGGCTACCGCGCGACTTGGATGTGGCAAGGAACATATGAAATGGCAAGGTGGTTTGGCCTCATATAAGATGAACGACGGTTTTGATTTTTTTGTGGAATCTTACGGTCAAGTAGATGTTAACACGCTCGTACTCGCCGCATTCGACGTACTCAATGAAGAAATTGGTGAATTAAAGAAGAAGATACGCGAGAAATAAATACAAATGCGGGGGTGCCCGAGCGGTCAAACATGGCGTTTTATGTCACGAGATTATGTTCACTACCCATAAGACGTTGTGGGCTAAAGGGGCACGGTTGAGGGCCGTGTGACATAGGTCTACGCGAGTTCGAAACTCGTCCCCCGCAAACCTTAATAAGTGAGAGATATATCAATGATCGATAATGATCTCACATTAGTAGTATAAAATGCCGAGAACTCATGAATTTGAAGACCCAGGAAGATTGGAATTTGTAGATGAATTGAAAGCGATTGCGAGAAAAAATGATGCCAAGATATGGAAAGTGATGGCAAGAGAACTATCAAGGTCTAGAAAAAACAGAAGAGAGGTAAATCTCTGGGGGATAAATAGATGCGCCAAAAAAGGGGATACATTAGTGGTTCCGGGAAAGGTTCTTAGTGAGGGTACTCTGGATCACAAGGTGGATATCGCGGCGTTTAAATTTACGAGTGATGCCAAGAAAAAGATAGAAAAGCTTGGTGGAAAAACCATGTCAATATCTGAATTAGTCAGAAAAAATCCTAAAGGGTCAAACGTAAAATTAATTGGATAATAAATGGAATAGAAGATGATAATCGATGCGGAAGGACATATATTGGGGAGGTTGGCAACCTGGGCTGCAAAGCAGGCATTATTAGGGGAGAATGTGATTATTATAAACGCAGATAAAGCAATCATCTCCGGGAGAAAGGATATGGTATTTGAAGAATACTCCGAGAGATTAAAAATCAAGAATATAGGAAATTATAGAAAAGGTCCATTTCATCAACGACGGCCGGATAAATTTGTTAGAAGGTCCATACGGGGAATGCTTCCCCTGAATAAATCCAGGGGTAGAGAGGCATTTAAACGAGTAATGGTATATATTAACGTACCAAAGCGAGAACTTCAACAGAATCATAACGTCGATGTGGATAATATGGAGATACAAAAGTTAGATCATCTCAAAAAAAGTGTGGATAGATATGTAACTGTAGCAGATGTCTGTAGATTCATTGGGAGCAAGTGTTGATGTGGTTGAAAAATGAGTAAGATAATCAATACGTCTGGAAAGCGAAAAACCGCTATTGCAAGGACAAGTATAAAAGAGGGCAGGGGCAGTATCAGGATAAATTCCAGGCCCCTAGAGATCTATGAACCAGAAATCGCTCGATTAAGGATAAAGGAGTCCTTACTGATGGCATCAGATTATCTAGACATAAATAAAGTGGATATATCAGTGAATGTTAGTGGTGGGGGTGTGATGGGGCAAGCAGATGCCATAGCATCGTCGATAGCACGGGGTTTAGTTGAATTTGTAAATAATGATGAATTACTTAACGTGTATCTAAATCATGATAGAACGCTCATTGCAGGGGATCATCGACTAACGGAGCCACATAAACCAAGTCAGAGCTCAAAGGGGCCCAGGCATAAGAGACAGAAATCTTATAGATAAAAAAATAAAATGATCATTCCGATACGGTGTTTTAGTTGCGGAAAACCAATAGCACAAGACTGGGAGGAGTACAATAAAAGAGTCTCTGCAGGGGAAAACCCAAAGGAGGTTCTAGATTCACTGGGTTATGAAAGATATTGTTGCAGGAGAATGTTTGTATCCCATTCTGAGATTATAGACGACGTTATGGTTCATAAAAGATTTTAAGGTGGTGCTTAATTAAAATGAGATATACTAAATTTGAAATCGCGAGATTGATTGGAGCAAGAGCACTACAAATCGAGAAAGGGGCACCCGTTTTGATTAAAGTTCCAAAATCAGTAAAAGACTCCTTGGATATAGCAAGATTAGAATTTGAAAAGGGAGTATTGCCGATAGTAGTGAAGAAGTAAAATGAGTGATTATGGGATTGATGACATTAAAGCCAGGAAAATTCTAAATTCTAGAGGAGATTGGACAATCGAGGTTAAACTGGTGACTGGGGGGGGGATAACAAGTATAGCATCTGTACCTTCTGGCGCATCAACCGGGAAATGGGAGGCCGAATCGGTTGACGCCCAAACCGCGGTTAAGAACGTGAATGAAATCCTGGGTCCCGAGTTAATAAAAACCGAGATAGACATAAGGCAACAATCTGATATAGATTATGCTCTACTTAAAATAGAGGAAAAATGGGAGAATAAGCTGGAGAAGAAAGCATATGGTCCAAAATATGCGTTGGGGGCAAACTCAATACTTGGTATATCAATTGCATCAGCTAAAGCTGCTTCTAAAGCCACCAACGTTCCTCTATACCAATATATATCCAAAAAAGATGAATATTTCCTGCCGACTCCAGTTATGAATCTGGTAAATGGCGGCGTTCACGCAGGAAATAACCTCAATGTTCAGGAGTTTTGGATATGTCCTGTTGGAGCAGATACATTCAGCCAAGCAATTGATATATCCACAGAGATATATCATGAACTAAGGGGCATAGTAACCCAGAAATATGGTAGAACTGCCAAGAACATTGGAGATGAGGGGGGATACACTCCCGCGATTAAGGCTCCTCAAACCTGCAGAGGAAAGGAACTATTAGATCACCAGATAAGAGAGATTCTCGAGGCATTGATCTGCGCAATTGAGATATCGGGATTTGAATATGGACCAAAAGGCGTCGAACTTGGCATGGATGTCGCTGCAAGTGAATTTTATTCCGCCAAAATAGGTAAATATCTTATTAATGGGGCTGAAATTACAGGTGATGATCTCATAGACATGTACAATGAATTAATAAAAGAATATAAAATAACAGTGATAGAGGACCCGTTTCATGAAGATGATTTTGAGAGTTTTGCGAAGCTAACTCAAGCCAATAAGGATAAGTTATGCATCATCGGGGATGATCTCTTTGTAACAAATATAAAAAGGCTTCAGAGAGGTATAGAAAATCACGCTGCAAATGGATTAATAGTTAAAGTAAATCAAATTGGCTCGATTACAGAGACTTTGGACACCGTTAATCTTGCCCATGCGAATGGATATGATACCATCGTTTCACATCGCTCTGGAGAAACCAACGATGATTTCATCGCAGATCTCGCGGTGGGAGTTGGCGCGTGGGGAATAAAAACAGGTGCCCCTGCGAGAGGGGAGAGAGTCGCCAAATATAACAGGTTGCTTGAGATTGAGGATGAATTGGGTCCTAAAGCTAGATATAGGGGGCTTCCCAGTCGTATAGCTAACGGACGATAAATAATTAATAATCTCGTACATATATTTATAATCCTAATAAATGTTGAGAAACAATTAAATAGGAACAGATTAAGATGCCAGAAATAAATAATGAAATCGAATTATTGGTGATATTATACGAGGCGGGAGCTGTTAATGAGAAAGATGCGGTTCCATTTGGAGATTCGGATGTGGAAAGGGAGATAGTAGAAGAATTAATAAAAATGAAAAGGATCAACGAAACCAAAGATGGGGGGATATATCTAACCAGAATAGGAGTGATTATCGCAAAGAGAAACCTACATCGTTATCCGGAACTAAGATATACTCTAAAATAAGTATAACGTCTTAATACACATTAATCTACACCTATAAAGAATATTAGATGAATGTAATTAGATCAATTCAGAAATAATCCCCTTAATCCTGTCAAAAACGATCTCTAGTCCCTGATTTCCATCCACTCTTTTGATATCATCAAATCTCAGGTACTCAGTGTAGACTTTCTCCAAGAAGTTTTTATTCTCAAATATCTCGGTCATCTCTGCTCTTTTGACCGCCACCCCGGCTTTCACATCCAAAAATATCGTAACTGTTGGTTTTAGTGCATAATTATTTAGATCAATCAACCATTCTCTATTAACTCCTTGTGCTGATTGGTATGCAATTGTAGAATGATAATAACGCTCAGAGATTATAATTTTTCCATCAGAAAGTGCGGGTTTTATCTCATTCTCCAAGTGCTCATATCTGTCAGCAGTAAAGAGTAATGCTAACGTCTTTGGATCTACCTTTTCACTACCGGAGAGAATTTCCCTGATAAAAATTCCAATTTTATTCTTGGTGGGTTCTGCTGTCAGCAGGACATCGTGATCCATCCCCTTTAGCCATTCAAAAAGCAATCTTGCCTGAGTACTTTTTCCACACCCGTCTATACCTTCAATCACCACGAACATTTTTGTCGTATCCTCTTATTAACCCAATTTTATCATTGCCTCAGAGCATCAACCGGGCTTAACTTGGATGCCCGTCTTGCAGGCAAAAAACCTGATATACATCCAACGATAAACGAAAATGCCAATGCACCCAAGATTAATTCCCATGATATATGCGCCTTTAGCATCTCAAGACCGGATCTTGCCGCCAGAATCTCCACAAATTTACTTATTCCCAATCCTATTGTCACACCAATAATGCCACCAACCAAACCAAGAAGACCGGCACCTATGAGAAATATCAGCATAATATCTGAGTTTCTAGCTCCCAGTGCTTTCATTATCCCTATCTCACGAGTTCGTTCCAGGATGGAGGTGTACATGGTACTCATTATCCCGATACCCCCAACGATCAATGAAATAGATGCTATTCCAACCAAAACCATCTGGACCATATCCAAAATCATCTTAAATTGTCCCATCATCTGTTCGGAGGTTGACACAGTGAAATCTTCATCACCTTCCTCCAAACCGTGATCCTTACGCATCTTTTCTTTAACATCTTCGGCAACCGCACTTGGATCAAACCCTGGTTTGGTTTCTGCAAAGATCGTCATGACCTCTTCTGGCATGTTAAACATCTCACGTGCAGCCTTCAATGGGATCCCTACCTTGGAATCGTATATCGGACTTCCTGTTTTCTTTGTTATTACAGCGACTTCAAATTCTTGCCCCTCTATTGTGATCTTATCCCCAAGCTTGATTTCCTTATCAAAAAAATCTTTCGCCAAATTTGGACCCACTGCTGCTTTGTATTTCTCAGTCTCTTTAGGGTATTTGCCCTCATCCACCATAAAGTAATCAATATTTTCAATGAAATCTATGGTTTTTGGGTCTGTATCTGCGGCAAAAGCCATAGTATATCTGGTTTCATCCCCAAATTTCACCCTCACCGTTTTTGTGAGTACTCCGATAGCATAGTCAACGCCTCTAACTTCCCTAACAACATCCACATCATGCTCGTATAACTTAGCAGCGACTAATTCAGCCGTCATTGGTCCCGCCATCGCACCGCCACCACCAGGTGTTATTATTATCCTGTTTTTTCCTAGGTTCTTGAGCTGCTCATCTATCGCATTTTGCATCCCCTGGCCAAGAGAAATCAAAGAAACAACTGCAATTATACCTATGAAGATCCCAATTATGGTGAGCCCGCTCCTCAGTTTTCTTTGGGTTATGCTGCTCAACGCAAGCCTAAAATAGTCTTCGATCATTCTTTGAAGGTTCCTTTAAGATCAAGAAGGGAGAGTTTTGGGAAAGGTACCTCTCATTGATTTGAAATTTAATTCAAAGTGTATTTCATCTCTTAGCAAATATTCGCTCGTTCAAAAATCCTGTGACCACGATAAATGACTTGTATACAAACCATATAGCAATTAGGGCAACAAACAAGCCGATTATTATGCCCAAATACATTAATATTGATGACAATGCGCCATTGCCACCCATTTGCTGGCTATACTCCCCAGCCGAGAGGATATTAAGATTAAGTGCCATATCTTTGGTGTATTGATTGTTATTATCGTCTCTGTATTCGAGGGCCAAATTGAGGGGAACAGTACCAGTGGAATCTTTATTCACACGTATTTTGTATTCAACTGATTCAACATCATCTGAACTAGCATCGCCAACATATATTTTCTCTGTGGATAATATTTCGTAATCCTCTGATGTTAGTAACCTCATACTTAAGAATTTGGCGTCTACGAAGCCCTTGTTGACTATACTGATCGTCACCTTCCCTGTAATACCCTCTCTGAAAAGGTCTGATTCGTCGGTATCGATAGCTATTTCAAGTTCTGGTGCACCGCCCACCTGCAGCCCCAAGGTCTTTTCTACCGTATGTTTAGAACCGGATGGATCAAAATACTCTATAGTGAAGGGTATTTCATATGTCTTGAGTTTTGCTTCACTGCCAACTGAGATACCAAAACTTATGTCCTTTGTTTCTTCGCCATCAAACATACCAATATAACTTTCTGATGTTTTAGTTGGCTTAAAAGGATCAGCCAGGGTTAAATGAACACTGACATCGCTTGCTTGTGTAGTACCGATATTTTTTAGTGTTATACCGACATCTGAGACATTTCCGGGTGAGAGGGTATAGTTTACATCAATAATTGCAAAATCCACGTCATATCGTTTGACCTGTATGCCTGCAGAAATAACCTCCGTTATTGGGTTGCCGGCTAGATCATCATAATCCAGCGAAATCGATATCGGACAGGTGCCGGCCTGATCCGGATTTATTTTATAGTTTAGAGTGAAATCCTCGTTCGGGTTCAAATCTCCGATATATTTCTTTGCTGAACCAATAACTGAGACACAATCCGATGATAGGGTTATAGATATATCGTTTGCGCCCCCGTTTGTAGTTCCTTTTAGAATTAAATCTCCCAGGGTGTCCTTTTGAAATACCCCACTCCCGGAATCAATCTGAAAATTCGCGTATCCATAAACAGTTATAGGGATCTCCCAGTTCGTTTCTTCCGTGGTTGTCTCTGATCTGATTCCTACCTGAACAAACTTACCATAAACTAGATCATATAGTTCTTCCTGACGTTCTGCCTTATACTTCAGCCTCAACGAGATAATATGCGACCCAATATCTGCGTCCTCCGCAACTTTAATCGTGGTCGCGATATATGTGGTTCCTCCATAGATTATCGTTCCAAGTTCCCAGTAGCCCTTAGTAGATATATACTGTGTGTCTGAAAGCCAAGCTTCTACCTCTCTTGCATCCAATCCGTTGTTTTGAATGGGTATCATTAAAACCCCGGTACTTCCGGGTTTTAAATTTTTATCCACACTCATTAGATCATAGTTCAAGATTAAAGCAGTTGAAGATGGTGTTGTATATGTTTGTGCCACCACAACGCCACTCATCAGAATAAGTATCAGGATTCCATAGATTCCATAGGATATGCCCGTATTTTTCATTTTATTATCATATGATATCGATAATTAAGCCCCGGTGTCATGAACAGAACTATTAACTTCCCTTTTTTCCATTACTTCTACCTCATCTGGACGTTCTGGAACTATGATCCACGCAATTATGTAAGCAAATACTCCGGATCCTCCAAAAAACGTAAATACGACCCATGCCAATCTAATCAAAGTTGGATCAACGTCAAAGTATTCGGCGATCCCCCCACAGACCCCGCCAAGCATTCTATCCTTCTTTGATCGGTACAGTCGTTTTTTCATTTTATTTATCTATTTTATCTATCATTTATTTTAACTTAATTAATATGGATGTTTGATATGGATATTGATGATTTCTTTCTTTGAACTATACAGCCGTTTTTTCGTTATTCTCTTCATTTACTATCTGTCCATCTTTTAAATGGAGGATCCTTCCGGCATATTTTGCCAGATTAGCGTCGTGTGTAACCATGATGATCGTTTTACCTTCATCTTTATGGAGATTAAGGAGGATAGAGATTATCTCATTCCCCCTCTTTGAATCTAAGTTACCGGTTGGTTCATCAGCCAAAATAACCTCTGGATCATTGACGAGAGATCGTGCTATTGCCACCCTTTGTTGTTCTCCTCCCGAAAGTTCCGTTGGTTTATGATCCATCCTGCCGCCCAAGTCGACCAGGTTCAATAACTTCTCCGCTTTTTTGACTCTTTTGGCCATCGGAATGCCCTGAAAGATCATAGGTAGCATTACATTTTCTAAAGCACTTAGATTTGGCATTAAATTAAACGTTTGAAATATGAAACCGATCTTTCTGCCCCTGATCTGGGCCAAGTTACTTTCATCCAGGGCCGAGATGTCCTGACCATCTAAAAGTACATTGCCTTGGGTGGGTATATCCAAACAACCGACCATATTCATCGCAGTAGATTTTCCGCTACCCGAGGGCCCCATTATAGCAACAAACTCTTTTGGAAACACCTTCAGGTTTAGACCTCTCAAAGCCGGGACCTCCACCTCTTCCATTTGGTATATCTTCCAGACATCTCGCAATTCAATAATTGGTTCTGTTTTGGGTTTCATTTTATCTTATAATATCCTTATAATCCCTATTTAGGCGTATAAGAAAGATACCCTAAAGAATTTAGGTTGTTTTAACCATTCGATTCGATCACCGATCCAGAGAATTTTTTCCCTTCAATCGCGTTTTTCATATTTTTTATGTCTTTGGCGTCTAAAACAATGGTTTTTATCCCGCATCTTTTCATTATTTTTGCAGCTATCAGATCCACAACCGTGGATGAGCCGGCATTTAATTCGGATTTACCTGAAATCTCTATTAACTGGTTGAAATCTAAACGCTCAATTCTTTTCGCATCGGAATACTGGTTTGGGTCCCGGTCATAGACACCAGCTACAGAGGTTGCAAT
>DAOVSA010000031.1 GCA_030633635.1 Candidatus Altarchaeota archaeon | reverse complement strand
GTGCGATTCTCTTCCATTTTGTTCTGTCACTGCCGAACAATCGTAAAAAAAATTCACCTCTTCTATCCTTTGTTATCATCTTTAATAATGGTGGTTTTTTATCGATTTTCTCCCGATACTTTCGTATTTCTTCCAATTTCCTTATAATGTCCCCGGAACCGTCCACATCCCCTTTTATATACTCACACTTTTTCACTATTTCTTTGTACTCCTTGACCATCGCCCCAACCATTCCGGCAGCATCTATATCGATATTCTCTCTCGATAAAATCTTCTTCCCCACATTACCAAACAATTTTTTGATGAATGTGCCATATAAATCAAGATACTCATAAGGTATATCAACAACCGCAGGAATGAGCAGTGCAAAGCCCTCGTCGGTGTGTATCCCAGCTACCAGATTCTGAAATTCTGCGTGTCTCCCTTTGACGATACTATCCAGAAACGCCATTATCTGCACATCAACATCCTTCCACTCTCCGATGATATTCGGATTTATCAATATCACGGCACCTTCTTTCAAGATATCGACATCATTCCCATCGTTCATTATATCCTTGATGATTTTCCGGTACTCAAGAACGGACGCAAATGCATTTCCTAGGTGTTCTCCCTCATTTTCTTTTGGTAATATCATTACAGACAGGATTGCTGGATTTCTGGACATTTGTAACTCTTTAATCAGGTTTATAATCTCCAGATTAGCCCCACTGCCTGTGCCCCCTCCCATGGCTGCAACCATAACTATGATCGGTTTCATCTCGATATTGGAAGACTTGGAGGACTGTGCCTTTAAAATCTTTTCATCTATCACACTCTTCACCCGCTCCCGGTCATACGTGGCACATGCTCTGCCATACTCCCGCCTCCGTTGCGCACCTCCGAGTTTCGGATATGTTTTTTTGCACCATGTGATGCCTTTTGTTTTGAGTTCAGTGTCATCAGGACTGTACAGCGGAATATATGTGACACGATTATGCAGTACGCCCCCAACCTCTGATGGAGGTTCCGAATGAGTGTCTATAGCCAGAAACGTGGTCAGTTCATCGGTTTCCATCGTATTTCTTGCGAGCATGTCAACGATCTCAATCCCCCGTCCTCCAATTCCTATGATGACTTTCAGAAACTCGTGGTTGCCAGCTATTTCGTCTACCATGGACCTTTATCTCCTTTTTTATTTTTGAATATCACAAATCCGATGCCAAATCCGATTAGAAGGCATGCACCTGCAAATAGATACCGCTGTTTTCTAAGCGCATCCATCTGGTTATACATTTCACTCTCAGCATCTATACACTCTTTATAGTCGTTTGCGGCAATGTTTGCTTTGTCAAGCAGACCATAATCCATCAATGTATTTATGGAACTTTCATATTCTGAACAGATGCCTTGACCGATACATTCGCTCAGTTTATCCTCCACTTTTACCACTTCCGGATGCGTTATCGGAATCCCTATCCAAACAGTTGTATCTCCCTTTGAATTTATACAGGAAAAAAGAAGTACTTTTTCATTTATAAGCATTTTATCTCTATACAATATAATTCTTGCTCTATCGTAACTTAAATCTATCTTTTCGTTCACGATATCCGGAACCAGGACGCCTTCCAGCTTGATGTCAATATCCTTTCCGCCTGTTGTATTGATCTTTATAGTATCGCCGGTATATGCGTTCAGATCCACGTACCATGTTGGATTCTGCAGATTCGTCTTCAGTATGATTTCATTCGTGGTTTTCTTGATATGCAAGGTTTCAGCAATTTCAACATCTTTCCCAACATAGATCGGGTCTTTTATTCCGTTTACCTGATTCAAACTGTAGATATCGCTTCCAACTGTCAGTTTAAACTCTTTTATCGCAACCCAATCATCATTTACCATCACATTCTCTGTCTGCGCATGAGCCATCCATGGCAGTGACAGAAAAACCACCAGCACCAGTACAGTGTTTCGCAACATTTTTCCTCCTGTTATATGAGAATTATTCTTAGAATCACCAATACCAAACCACTTCCAAGTATGATTAATCCAGATAGTATCATAACATATAAAAACTTTCTGAACCGATTTCTTGCGTATTCTTTCTCTCCACCATGACCAATCAGACCGTATAACTTTCCACGCCTGTACTGGAGATATGGAATCGTTACTATACATATACAGAGCACAATCCCTGCAAAAAATCCTTTTAGTCCATAATCAAGTATATCTGCATAATATTTATCCTTCTTCTCCCCTATCTGGTACTGTATTACTTCTGTTCGGGAGTTTATGGATTTTATCGAATCTGTAATGGTGGATGTATTGTTCAGTCCAGAAATCTCCCTTTCCAGTTCGCTTAGATAGGTTTTACTTCCCTTTAATTCACTATCGAGTACAGAAAGGTTACGATAATCGTCTGGATCGATGTAATCCATCTTTTTTTCGATATCACTCAAATTATCACCCGTTGCATTCAATCGATAATTTATCATAGCCATGTCTGGTTCTGTTTGATTAACCCGATCTTCGCCAATAGGTGGTATTAACTCGGGTGCTATCACCGACACCACACCGAATGCCAGCAGACAGGAGAGTATTACCACGATCAGTATTTCAAGCATTTTACGTGCGATAATATCCATTTCCGTACCTCATATCCGATCTTTTCTAACCAGCACCAATAGCATTCCGGTGAAAATCAAGACGATTATACCGACATTTGCGATAAACACAAACTGTTTCAAAAGTTTCTTCTCCTGAGCTATGTTTTCATTCCCAATGTCAATGGTTATGCACTTCTCGTTATCTTTTATTGTTATATAGCTCTCGTTTCCCAGAGGACTTATGCGCGTGGTGATATCTACTTTTCCATAAACATGTTTAGGGATATCCATCGAGTATTCCATGCTTTCGTTCAACGTTGCAGTCAATGTTTCATTAAATTCATCAAAATAAAACCCTTGAAACCATAAATCGACCTCTACTTCGTTGATGGTGGCAGTACTGATGTTTCCATAACAGTTTGCATGAATAACAATTTTGGAAGTGGTTTCATTGAATTCAATGTCACTTAGAATAAGGGTATTGTTCTCCTGTGACAGAGCAGGTAAAATGAGCAATATAATCACAAAAATAAGGAGTAATATTTGTCTTATCTTCATATCTCTATTCCTTTTTCATCCTTGAAATCATCAAATAGGTATGATTGCAGCGTTGCATATCTGATCGAAGGGAGTTTATGCGGAACAAAACCCTCCCAGATATCAATATCTTCGATGTCGTCCCCGAATCTCCTGATCTCATCCCGCAGTTTGTTATGTATCGCATCGCGTCTTATTTTTTTGAAGAATCGCTCCCTGGTTGCTATATCATAACCAATTCGCACAGGAGGTGCATCTATTACTATCATTCGTCTTCTCATGCTGTTAATTACGTGATTCCTTGATATCGCGGTCAGATCCTTGGCAGGTCTTCGGAGAAGAGCTTCAAATAAGCGATACACATAGAGCGATATCCCAAAGCTTCCGATGTACTCCTCACTTTCGCCAAGCCCAAGTATCTTGCAGAAATCTTTATAATCGAGTACAGGAGTGTTGGGGTCATCTTTTGAGAGCGCAGGAGGAATATAGAGCATCGTTTCGATGCATTCGGCTAATATCCAGTTCGGACCTTTGAAGTCAGCAAGACCCAAACTTGTTTTTCTCCTCGTTAAAAGATTGTTATCGAATAAAATGGATGTGTTTACACTGGAGTAGAGGTTCTCAAGAGATGTACGTGCATTCTTGTGTCTTTGTTTCCCTTCTGCATCAGATGGATAGATCACGAGTGGAATCACATAATCATGCTTTTTTAGAAGCTCTTTTACGATATACGGACCGAAACCTGCTCCAGTTCCACCTCCAAGACCGAATATAACGAGCGCGAGATTGATACTCTTCTTTCGATCTCCGATCGTATCCATCATTTTTCCAACCAGCTTCGGCGCTATGATCTTTGCATCATCGGATGCGGCTCTGGCATCATTCCCATACCCCCCTGCAACCAGATCTGCAAATCCTGCACCGGTTTCTTTTAGAGAGTCTTTCGCATCTTCTATAGTTACAGCATCTTTCTCTTTCTCAGATATACCGATCCACATATCTTTCGGAATTTTACGGGCTCGCTGGAAATCGACATGATCCGAATTCACGGCAAAAAAATCTGACATTGTCAGTTTCCATTTTCGTCTATGTGTTGCCAGTGCATTCAGGACGCCACAGCCAGCCTGACCAACTCCAACTATAAGATGTGCCATTTACAGTTTCACTTAAATACCGAAAACCTTATGTCATTTAAATGTATCTAATTTTTCTTGATGGAGCTCATTGAAACAATTCTAAACTTTTTTAGGACTTCGTCCTCAGAAAAGCGATTCAAAGAGATCATAAGAAAGTATAATATTGGAAATAGTGATATTAAATGTCTGTTTCCAGTTAGATATAGGGATATGATTCCGAGTTTGGATTTCTATAGAGCGCACTACGATTCTGACCTTGTTTTTTTGATAGAGGATCATGTTCTGCCGATTTATGATGAATGGCAGAGTGAAGACGTGAGATTGCTTCCGTTACTGGATGAAATATATTCTCAAAAGAAGTTTTTAACCATCGAAGATGTCAATCAGATAATGGCGGACCTAAACCCAAGGAACCGAGTCGGAGGTGAAATGATGCTGAATTTATTCATCATGAAGAAAAGTAAAACTGGAAATTCATATTATAATTTAAATTTTTATATTGTAGATAATATATTTATTTCAAGGGAGATAAGAGAACAATTCGGAAGCATAGGGGTTGAAACCGTGGGAGATCTTCATCTCTTCCTTCCGTTACATCTTACAGACGAGACCATCGATGAGATTGCAAAGGAGACTGGTATCGTTCGATGGAAGAATGTACTTGTAGATCAGGAGCGGCTCTATCACTATATTGAGACCATCATAACAAAAAAGGATGAAACATTTTCAAACATCGTCAACCGTGTTGATGATGTTGCAGATGGTATTGATGAGGACTTTAAGGATTCCATAACAAGAATATACGAATGCATTTATGAAGATATGAATAAAGGCGGTTAACATGAAATCGATTTTGTTTTGGCTCTCTGCTGGATTGATCGGAATATATGCGGTCGGATATGTTTATGGTTTGCCGCTTGATATTCTGACCGATGTAATCACAAAATACTGCATACTGTTCTTTCTCATCTGTTACGTTATAACAAAGGTGTTCTGATGAACGAGGAGATAACACTGGTTGGAATCGGGCAGGCAGGTGGAAACCTGCTCCTTGACTTTCTCAGATACCGTGAATATACCCGTAATGTGGATTTTAATGCTGTCTATTTCAATTCAAATGAGCATGATCACAAAATTTTTATGGGAAATTACAATCAACTCAGACGGAAGCACAGGAAATTTCAGTTAATCCATGATGTGCTGTATGCAAGGGCGGTGCGGCGTGGAATAGGCGGGAATTTCATACTTTCGGAACTGCTGCTAACAGATTTTTTGGAGAACAGAATGTCAGATGAATTAGAGGCGATTTTCATGCGATCAAAGGCTGTGATAATCTTCCATTCACTGGCTGGCGGAACAGGTGGCGGTGGAGCATCGGTACTTGCCAGGTGGATCAGAGAACATACCGGTGGATTGGTGCTTCCCTTTTCTGTCCTGCACGGCTCCCAGATAAAGGGGGAACGGAGATACAAGTTCAATACGCTCGTAAATCTTGTTTCAACGTACATGAGTTCGGATGTCATCTTCCTATTTGATAACGAAGTAATCTCAAAAACCCTTGAACGAAACAGGATAAAGACAGATGGATTCGATCCGAGAAATATGCCTATCATACGGGTGGCAGATGTACTGCTTGCGCCATCTTTCTTAGACTCTTATCCTGTATTCGATTTTGCAGACCTGCAGAATCTGTTATACGTTGAGGATGGGTTTGAGATAAAGACGGTGTTTCCTGAGATTTTTCCACTTTCAAGTAAATCAACGACTGCAGGAATCGGTAGAATCATCCAAGATTCAGTATCCATAGGCAAACTATGTGGCAACGTCACTCCAAAGAAACTTGGAATTATCATTGTATCGAATAGTGATGGAGAAGTGCAGTCGAGTCAGGCAAATACATACATTAATATTGTGAATCGCTTAAAGGGTAACGGTGATGTTGATGTAAATTTATATCTATCCAAATTTGATAAACCGGTTAAGTCAGCACTATTGTTGAATATCGCCTTCCCTCCTATTGAGGATTATTTAAGCGAGTTCCATAATGCTACCGACTTTGTGGACGAGATATCACTGTATATAAAAAGAGTTCGCGATACTATAGACAGCGGAAAGTCGGATATCGGTCCCGGTATCTACGAGGACGTCAGGGAGAAATACTGTGATTTTAATGAAGACGAACTCAGTAACTATATCTGGGAAAAATTGAATATACTTAAGAAAGGGAGTTCTTCTGATGCACGACCTGATACTTGAGATCGATAGTATTATGTGGTTGGTAGTTATCGCTTTTGGGATACTGGCAGTCATGCTGTCATTGTTTGTGGAAGAAAATGATGTGAAAAGAGAGCCAGACTTAATAAAAAATAAGGCAGAGCCTGTTATACCAGATGTGCGCCCGAGAGAGGATAAAACGATAGGAATATACAAGAAAACAACAAGTGCGCCTGTGGATAGCACTATATCTAAATACCAATCTGCTAAATTATGGTCATGCGCGTGCGAGATTAAAATGTTAGAGCGACTAAATTTGGTAGTAGATTCACGGGCTGGACCAGAACC
>DAOVSA010000003.1 GCA_030633635.1 Candidatus Altarchaeota archaeon | reverse complement strand
GTGCATCATTACAAATTTCTTGTGCGGAAACTACCCCTACCACACTATACAAAACGACCAACGCCAACAAACCGATGATTATTCTATTTCCCGCCATATTTGATTGTATATACTATTTTATTTCCATTTGACCTGCATTTAACCTGCATTTTTAATGTACCGTGAGTTTAATTATTAATTATTAATGGTGAAAATATGAATTGATTTTATTAAAGGTTATCAAACACCTCCGCTAAAACTGGGGCCTGTCCGGGGGACTCTTAGTTTCTCCGATTCTGCACACTGTTGCCTCATATCGATCATAATCCGCTCGATTTCATCCAAGTCTGTCTTTAGCACGGTCTCCTCTATTACAGAACTTGCACAGAAACACTTGATCTCCAGACTAAATTCATGTTCAATACAGGTTACATTATAATACTCACAAAGCTCTGATATGTTCTTCTGTGTCTGTGGTTTTGTAGAAACATTCTCTGGGGGTTGGGGTTCGACCGAAACATTCCCAGGAGAGGGTTCACCATCCGGGATATACCATACAAATACAAAGATCAGGACGATGCATAAAACTACGACTGCTATCACTTTTTTATCCATTTTGTTCTGGATGTCCTGTAATTTTGATTACAGGACAGTAAAAACCCGAATTAGTGACTTCGTCACTAATTGGGCACGAATTAGAGCCTTTGGCTCTAATTGTGCAACAAATTTTTGATTTGTTCGCAGAAAAATTCCTTGGAATTTTTCGTGTTTCCGTAGGAAAATTTTCTTGATGTACTGTAATTTTGATTACAGGACAGTAAAAATTTTCCGTAGGAAAATTTTTTTGATTTTATATTGGTAATTTTTCAATGTACTAAACAATGTACTGAATTAAATGATGGTGAAAACCCGAATTTGATGGAAATTTTCTTGAGCACATATTTTTGTTATATCCTTTAAATATTTAGCCTATTTTAATATAAAAATGTATAACAAAAAATTTCCTTTGCACAGCAGAGTCAGTATAAAACCCAAGAATAGTGCGGGTGCAAATGGAATCTGTTGATGTACTAAAATTGAGTCAAATTCCAGTTTTTTTTCTTTATATAGCCCCTTAACTTTGTTAACATCTTCTTCTGTTAGTCCATCCGGTGGAGAGTCCATAATCACGTTCTCCGGAACCGATCTTAAGGGGGAGAACCAGGTCAGATAATCCACCTCCCTCTTTCCGTATTTCTGGTCGGAATAAAAGATTCTCTCGGCTGGAATCATTCCTTCTTTGAGATCATCGATCTTTACTTCGGATGTGAAAACATCTTTGCCTAGAGTTATCACGAAATATCTAAGTAACACATACATCAATAAAGTTCTGATGAGTATGGGAATTATCTGCGTCATTTTTGTTTCGATACCGGATATGCCGCCCCCAAACAGATTGTGTAAAAATAAAATCAAAAAAACGAGCCGGTGGGTATTTCCGGGCGCCAGTTTATTTATCGCTTCCATCAAACCTATCATCACCAGACCATACAGGAGATAGAAATGGGGCAGTCCCAATGAGGTGATTATAAAACCAGATATCTCTGAAACCGCGAAAATCCAGAAAAGTCTGGATGCCAGGAGTTTAGGATTAAGACTTTGTTTTAAAACCTCTATTTTTTTTTCTCTCGATGTTTTATACAATAAGTGCCCCAGCAACAGGATTAGAATCGGGACAAAAGAGTTGACAAGTACGCATTGGATGGGAAATGCATTTATGCCGATATGCTCATAAAAAGATAGTGGGATAATTGAGCATATTGCCCAGAATAATTTTGCATCCCCGGAAGAGATAAAACGAAAATACCACAAAAAGAAACCAAAGCCAATAGATTCTATGAAGATTAATAAAAAAGGATTTAATTCTTCTACACCCTCATTAAAAAGAAGAAGATGTCCGGCAATTGCTACCCCGATCATAGATAAAACCGCCCAGTTTTTTATTAACCCGAATTTTATGTCAGTGTAAACGCAGTATACACCAAACGCAATCCCGGCAAGAATCATCAAATTTTCGACTGGCATATTAGTTTTTAGTGATTTAAAAAATATTTAAGAGAGGTGATCCAAATTTGACCTTTGATATTTTGTGTATCGCACAACCGGAAGGAAAAACCGAGTTTGAATACCAAACAAAAATTGATGGAGACATTAATTTTGTGAGATTTTCGTCCCTTTTCCCTAAAAACCAGTTGGATGAAATAAATTTCAGACCCCGTGGTGTAAGCGGGCATTATGAGGGCTATGGTTACTATAACAAATATCCGATACCCGAATTGTTAAAGATAGTCAAAGAAAATGTAGTTGAACCGGGAAATATGGATTCAATTCGGTATATCCTGGGGAATACAGATATCGCGGTTCTCTGGATCACGCTCCTGCGTATTTTGGATGTTAGAATTCCAGCAGTTATAATTCCTACATTCAATCCATTTCCTGCGAATTTTGTGATCCCACACCTCATGTTATCTGAATTAAGAACCAACCAGGATATCCGGGTTGTGGGGTGTGATCTAAGTAAGCGTATTTTTAAACTTCTTGGATGCGATACGATTAAATTACCGACATGGGGTGTAGATACCTCCCGGTTTAAGCCTTTAAATCAAAATGTGAAAAATGAGATCGGATCGGACCTTGGAATACCTCTCAACCACAAGATATTACTTTATACTGGCAGATTGGTTGAAGAGAAGAATGTAGATATGTTACTGGAGATTTTTCAGGATCTGAAGTCGAAAAACCCGGAAATGTCTTTAGTCATATGCGCTAATTTTTGGTCTGATAAGTACTATCAACTCCTAAAAGAACAGGCTGAAAGTATCAGTGATGTATTATTTCTTGAGAAATTAAGGCAGGATAAAACGGTTAGATATTATAACGCCTGTGATTTGTTCGTCTCGGCAGCTACGTGGGATACATGGGGCAGGTCCCCTGTTGAGGCTATGGCGTGCGAAACGCCAGTTGTCGTTCCAAGATGGAATGGTCCCGCAGAAACCGTTCTACACAAAAAAACAGGGTACTTGGTGGATGTTAAATTTGATGCCGATCTCGGCAGATATGTCCCGGATAAAGAACAATTTGTGCGATATTGTAATCATCTATTACAAAATGGGGGGAAAGCACAGATTATGGGGGTAGAAGGGAGACAAAGGGTCCTAACAACCTATGAACAAACGAAGGTAATGGGTAAATTAATCGCAATGATGAAGCAGAACGTGAAAAAACCATTGGATACTCATTTTAACCCATACGATAAGATTAAACTGGGGGGTTGTCACCCATTCATCAGGGATAACTTCGCATTTCTTGAAAATTACTCTGTTTTTGAGTTTCTAAATGCTTATTCGCACCCACATAGTGCGCCATTTCCAATAGCCAGAAACGATGAATTATACCGGGTTTTCTTTTGGGATTTTTATGACTAAAAGAAATAGTTCTTTATTTTATCCAAAAGTCCAGGCTTTTTGGGTGGGGGTGTTAGTTTATAACCAGACAATTCATGTATCAATATCTTGTTGAAGTGATGACCCATATCCAACAAATCGGCTTTTGGATCCTTGGGTATTAGAAGGACTGTAACGTGATCTTTGGTTGGTTCAAAAAATGTATGTGCCACACCAGAAAGCCGATATGTCGCACTAAAGATCTCTTTTTTGGGATAAAAGTTCAAGTCTAATCCTATCCTAACCACTTTTTCTTTAAGATCGACCTCGATATTTCCCTTTCTAATCTTTTTCTCTGGGACCATCATAAATTTTAATTTTACAGTTAAGATTTATAAGAATAATGTGATTGTTTAGCTATTCGATTTCTGCTTAAAAACAAAAAAACGCATAAGTATAATAATTGGAAGTTATGGTGATTTCCAAAGAAAATTTTTTTAATTTCACTTGAACAAGAACAGATTTATATTTTCATCTTTTAATGTGTTTACTAGCTTACTATCCCGATAAAAAGCAACGTGATTTTTATCCATGAATTTTACATTATTGGAGCATTTTATTATCCCGTATATCTGTGAGTTAGAGTGATCAAATCTTGAGATAATTTCATTCGTATTGTAACTAAATGATGTATTCGAAAGCATAGAATACTCTTTAAATAAAAAAATTCCATCGTGTTTCGTGTAAAGTATGGGAGAAGCTAAAATTTGTTTTATCCTATGTGCCAGATCTGGAGAATAATCATTTATCACGTCAAAATACTTCTTGCCGAGTTTTATGCTCTCTGTACAGGTATATTTGCATGGAAAATGTGAGATCAGACCATATCCAAAGTGTCCAACGATATTGTTTGTATAAAATGGGTATGGGGGATTTCTATGCGTGTTACTTAGGGAATAAAGAAATAACTCCTCACTTGTCTTATTCATCAAATGAGAATGTGTACAGAAGAAGTTTATACAACACTCCGGATACCCTAGAAGTCTGCCTAGTTTTCTATTATCTTTAATTTCCTCGAGCATGTGTGCTTTATATACTTTATCCTCATCTTGTGAGATATAGAGATAATCAGGATCTCCCTTCGTAAAATTAGATATACTGTATACCCCGTTTTCTAAGAGGAAATTTTTTAAATGAATAAGTTTATCCTTCGGAACCCGCAATCTAGCGACGGGTTTAACACCTTCTATCACATACAAAACTTCGGGCCATTTATAGATCAAATCTGTTTGATTCATCATGTTATTAAAGATAAAGATGATTTTACTACCCCCCCCTAATCAATAGCGAACAGATTGTAACTTCAGTTTCTTGGGTTCCTTAAGATCTTAGTGGAATAAACAATCACTTGACTTAATTTACCCCACTAGTCTTGTCCTTTACTGTAGTTGAGGTTGATTTCTTGGTTATGGGATTGAAGGATATGATATTATATCTCCTCATAATATACTCGGCCATGAAACCATAATTAAATAAGGCATCAATCGCTCTTGTACCATCGAGAATCTTGGTAATCTCAGCGTGTGAAACACCCCTATCAAAAAACGGTACAGGAAATAAACCGCAACTGGGACCATATACTATCACATCCCTGGCAGGTTTGGAATACTCAAGGAGTTCATCCATTGTTCTGGTAGTCATTGCAGAGCCCGTTATAAGGACTACATCGGATCTGGATAAAACGTCTTTATTTTCTCTTGCGTTATGTAATTCAATCCCTAAAGGTCCTTCGGTTCTTCCCGATTCTGAATATAGAGATGTTATGTATCTTATAGGATTAAGTTCAGTCACGTGAACTTCTGATGTCCCGTGTTTTTCGATGACATCCCCCACATTTCCACCAAAACCAATAAAAGTTACAACATCACCCTTCTGTATACAATCTAACCAATTAGACTCCTGCACTTTGGGTATGTACAAACCATAGTTCGAGAGAAAGTCTTTATCAATAAATGGTACGGATAGGGCATTTAAGACTGCTATACCAACTGAAACCTCTGTTAATGAATCAGAATGGCTGAGATCAGATACTTTAAATGCCGGAGTGCCGATTAACGATAAAATCCACTTATCATTTCTTGGTTTTTTATCGCCGTAGTTCATTACCATACCCATATTCCCGTTATCGAGTAGAACCCCGGTGTAGATATTGCCAAACACTATTTTTTCGATAAAGGGCTCATCCATGACTAATTCCTTAAGATATCCCTGTACGTCCGATATGATACTCATTTTATACTTAATTTGTTATTGGTTTTAATTCATCATAACCGAATTCTTCTCCATAACTATGCCACACACCATCACATATATGAGATCTGATACAAGATTTACACTGGGGTGGTTTCGGTTCACGACCCATCACTTCGGTGTTTGTTGTCTTTGTTTTCTCAATATTATAAAGTCTTACCATATTTCTCGGTATGAAACACACATCAAAATATGTGGGATCTCCAAACATGCAGGCAGGTATATTTTTGACCATCATTTGCTGTCCATAAGACCTTCCAATATCAATCGCTCGTTTCACATAGGGCATAATATCTGTTAATCTAACTACAACTTTCTCTTTATTCCGTATTGCACTACCTGTGATTGCCAAAGGATGTATACCCACTTCCTGTGGTCGATTAAACTCGGTTGACATCAACTCGATTATCTCGGGCAGGTGTTTCATATTTGGTTTACACACACATGTTTTCAATTCGATATATAGGGGATATCCATAATCATCTCTGATGCTGAATAGATTCTTAATCCCCCTAACGGTTTTATCGAAACTTCCTTTTCTTTGGGTGAGTGAATCATGTAATTTTGCGTTGTGTCCATGGATTGGTACAGCTATTCTTCTCAACCCGGCTTCCACAGCTTGCAAAGCAAAATTAAAATCATGAAATCTTGTGCCATTTGACATTATACTAACTTTTGCTCCTTTGTCTGAGGCATATCTGATTAGGTAGAGTATATCCTTCCGTATCATTGGTTCTCCACCGTTATACGTAACGTTACTACCATAAACAATCTCCGATTCATTCAAACGATTTATCACCTCTTCAGTTGATAAATCTCCGTGTTCTTTCGCACCTTCTTGTCCATCAGTCGCACAAAAAATGCAATCTTGATTACAAGAATACCCTAGATAAAGACAGATATCTTTCATCATCCGTTTTCTTCACCATCGTGACCAGCTTCTAAGGATCGGACCATCTCCACCAGTTAGTTTCTGAAACAGGTATTGTAACGCCTTTTTTCTCCATTTACACTCGAAATCTCTCGGTACTTTTGGGTAGAGATCATTATGAAATCCATAATTGCAGCAAAGACAGGTATTACAAAAAGCCATATATTCACAAGTACTGCAAACAGGTATTAGATCAGAAGAAAGTGTAACTAAGGGCATGATCCTTGACCTTATCGTTCTATAATCATCCGATCTAATGTGTCCTATATCCAGAAAATCATTATTTCTGGCGCTATCACACGCTATTATTGTTCCATCACAACCATATGAGATCATTGATATACCCGCACCACAGGGTCTGGTAGCACACATACATCGCCTATTTGCATATAAAAAATTTTCTATTGCCTCTCTAGATTGTCTTTCCACCATCGGATCCCCATTCTTACATAGTTTGATGCAATATTCAATACCTTCTCTCCAAAAATTAAAAAAATCTTCTGGGTTCATGTACAGATTATTATCGACTGCCCTGCCACTGGGTCGGAATGGCTTAAAAAAAACCTCATTTATACCCAGGTTACGGTACTCATCAATAATTTTCTTAGCACCACAATCTATGGAATATTGAGTCATCGTTGCCAGAGAAGACACCGCAATATCGAAATCTTCTCTCAAAGTCTTGATCCAGTAAACAACATCTTCATAACTTCCCCTGCCGCCAATATAAGGTCTTTGTTGATCGTGTAGTTCTTTTGGACCATCTAATGATGTGCACGGGATGATACCCATTTTTTTTATTTCTTTGGCGATATCCTCGTCCATAAGGGTTAGATTGGTTCCAAACGAAAATCTTAAACGTATTTTTTTCTCTTCAGATCGTCTCTTCGATTCTTCATAGATATATTGAACTAAATTGAAGTTTAATAAGGGTTCTCCACCCTGGAGAATTATCTGCTTACTCTTTGTTGGTGTATTAAATATGAAATCCAAGACATCATCTGCCATATCCTGATCCATTTGATCCATTTGTGGATTGGCATTCGGATGACAATAAATACAGTCCAAATTGCATCTGTCGGTAACAGAAATAACGTTAAATGAAGGATATGAGAATAAAGAGTTATGCTGTTTGCGCAGATCCCCAAGTATGTTTTTTATATTTCTTTCGGTTAGGATTATGCCAACCCTCTCCAGTTCCCGAAATAGGATTTCATCCTCGCGGGGATTCTTCTTAAACAGATCATATTCCTCGTTTGACAGTACGATCCATCCACCGTGTCTTGTGGTTATCAAAATGCGGTCTTCATCTAACCTGGCTTCAAAGTGTTCGTTTAATGAATAAACCTCTTCTTCGGCGATTATCGGATTGTTGTAGTATGTCAACATTTTAATAAACTGGATTTAGATCATATAATTCATCAGGTCTTAACTCTACATATTGTTTCCAGATACCTAAGCAGATACTATCATATTTACACTCATGACAATACGGCCCCTTACGTCTATCTCGTTTCCTTATCGAGTCGCCTTCCCTATTATATGCCATATATCTCCCTTCCCTAATATATCCTATATCTCTTATTTCCATCGGTGGCATCTCAAAAATGCAATGTTCATAACCCCTCACAAAACACCTGGGGTATGCCTCTACATCCATTTTCAATCCTCTTTTTATGCCCAATTCTAGAGCTCTGCAGACGAATGGAGATATCTCCTTTAATCTTGGACAAACCAAATAAAAATTTTTATATGCATTGCCCACCGGACGCATCGATCTTAGTTGTTCGCGCGATACACCCAGATCAGCCAAGAAATCAACTATCTCTGGAAGAGACTGATAATTTTGCTTGGTGATTAGTGTATTTGTCCCCAGATATACATCATAATCTAAAACATTTTTAATCCCTTGAACTGTTTCTTTAAATGATCCCTGTCTTTGGGACAAGTAATCGGCAATTTCTTCTATGTGTGAATGAATCGAAATCCATAACTCTGTTAATCCGGCATTGATGATCTCATCAGTAAAATTTTTATTAGAAAACATCCGCCCATTACTTGGCAACATAATCTCCTTAAAACCAACATCACGTGCATATTGTACTATCTCAATAATATCCGGACGAATGGTTAGCTCTCCACCCAGGAAGAGAACTCTTTTTGCGTTATGCTGTATACCAGTACGTAATTCATGCTTTACCTCCTTGGTTGTTCTATCTGGTAAATTTCTTGAGGTTGCAGCCACACAAAATAAGCAGTCACTATTACATGAATATCCAAGTCTAATGTCCCATATTAATTTTGGTTTATTATTGTGCATGGTTTCATATCTGTTCATACAATCTGTTATACATATATAATTTAATTATTGCATATATCAGGTAAGTAACTAGACTAACTAGACGTCACAAACCGGATGCAGCTCGTATAGCCCATTTGGTCTGAATTTTAGATATGTTTTCCTGATACCTAGACAAACATTGTTATATTTACACATACTACATTGTGGCCCCTTACACTTCGCATCTATCTCCCTCCCATCCTTTTTTGTGTTTTCTCCAGTTATATCCCGTATATTTATTGAGCAGGGTGTTTCCGAAAAATATTCTTCATGATTTCTCACAAAACATAAAGGATATTCATCCATACGCATTTCCAATCCTCTTTCTTTGCCCACATCGATGGCGTCACATACGAAGGGGGAGACCTCCGTTAACGTCGGGCAAATCAGATAAAAATTCCTGTATGTATTTCCATCAGTACGTACAAATCTCAGTTCCACATTTGACACGCCCAAATCAGCCAAGAAATTGACTATTTCTGGAAGAAATCGATAATTTTGATGAACGATTACCGTACTTGTCACAAGATAGATGCCATGTGATAGAAGGTTTTTAATCCCCTGAACAGTTTCTTCAAATGACCCCACCCTCTGGCTCAAGTAATCGGCAACACCGGCGTTATGCGAATGTATTGAAACCGTCGAATTTGTCAATCCCGCATTGCATATTTGCTCTGTAAAATTTTTATCGGAAAACATCCTTCCGTTGGTCATTATTTCAATTTCCTTAAAACCAACGTCATATGCATGTCTGACTATCTCAATGATGTCTGGATGAATAGTTGGTTCTCCACCCACAAAAAGAGCCTTTTGCATGCTTTGTCTTATGCCCTTCTCCAGTTCATGTTTTACCTCATCAGTCATTCTCATACTTGATGATGCCTTAAATTCAGACGGATATATGCAAAATAGACAATCATTATTACATAAATATCCCAATTTAACGTCCCATATCAATTTTATTTCATTATTTATCGATTTCATCTCTCATTATTTAACAAGCACCATATTTGATAACTTGGGTTGAATTATCGGTGATTCTTGCGATTTAACGACACCCTATACCAGAATCGGTTAGCTTCTATCTTCTACAAGGGTTGTATGAAGTGTATGGTGCGTATGATATTGATATGTGATTTTCTCGATAAGTTAATAGATTGGTTGCAATTCATACAACATACTTGGTATGAATTCCAGATATTTCTTATCAATACCATCACAAACGTCGTTATATCTACAATTCTTACACTGCGGTCCCTTTTGTCTAATTTTCCTTCTTAACTCATCTGCCGTTATATTACGAAATGTCTCCCTTGATTCTATGTAGGGAAGATTTGGGATACAATCCTCATGCCCCCTTATAAAACAGAAGGGATATGCCTCTACAGTCATTCTTAATCCTCTTTCCTTACCCACATCAAGAGCATTGCACACGAAAGGTGATACCTCCCTCATATCCGGACAAACCAAATAGAAATTTCTGTATGCATTGCACTCTGCAGTCACAAATCCAAGTCTCGCATTGGATACACCCAGATCAGCCAAGAAATCAACTATCTCTGGAAGAAACCGATAATTTTGTTTGAGGATTATGGTATTCGTCGAGAGATGTTGGTCATGATCCAGAATGTTTTTAATTCCTGCAATCGTTTCATCGAACGAACCAGGTCTTTGGCTCAAATAATCTCCAATCTCTGCTTTGTGTGCATGCACTGAGATCCACATGACGGGTGATCCTGCATTAAAGACTTGTTCCGCAAAATTTTTATCACCTAGTTTCCTACCATTGCTACTTATTTTAATCTCTTCAAAACCTATCTCACTCGCATATTCAATCACTTCAATAATATCTGGACGAATAGTGGGTTCTCCACCAATAAAAGTAACCTTCCAGGAATTATTGGCTATCGCCAGATCCAACTCATGTTTTACTTCATTCGTTGTCCTATCTTGCGTGGATCTTAGGTCTGCGACTGCACAAAATATACAATCGTTATTACACGAATATCCCAATTTAAGACTCCATATTGGTCGGCTATTGGATAGATCCTCCTGAGTGTTAGGTGTTGTTTCCGATAGAATATCTTTCATTTCATCATTTATTACCATAGATTGCCCATAGATCTTACTCATTTTGATTAATTATTGGCTTTAATTCATCAAATCCAAATATTTTTGCGTAGGAATATGTCACTCCGGTGCATTCATTATATTTTATACATTCTCTACATTGGGGCCCTTTTATGAGTTCCGGTTCTTCATACTCTATATTAACGGACGTATATTCTTCATCCACATCATCATAATGCTGGGGATTATCCCATGGCTTATAATACTTGAAATAACTTGGATCTTTAAGTATACATGGCGGGATATCCATCACTCTCATTGTCTGACCATGTTGTTTCCCGGCATCGATCGTCTTTCTGACATAAGGGACCGCATCAGTTAATTTAATAGCAATCTCATCCATATTCCCCCTAGCATTGCCCACAAAAGCTAGACCAGTAAGTTCAATAGCATATGGTTTGGGAAATTCTCTTGATACTAACTCGATGATCTGCGGCATGTATTTTACTGTTGGTTTGGAGACCAGAATCTTTAAATGGATAGCAAAACGATACCCATAGTTATCCCTCAGGCATGATAAGTTTTTAAATGCAGCAAACGTTCTATCGAAACTACCTTTTGTCTGGGTAAGATAATCATGGAACTTTGCATTGTGTCCTCTGAGCGTTATTGAGAAGATATCCACCCCTGCATCCACTAACTCTGAGGCAAGATTAAAATCCGAAAGTTTTGTAGCATTTGTAGTTAAAAGTATAGTTGCACCTTTATCTGAGGCATATTGAATCAGATAGGTCAAATCAGCTCTTAATGTAGGTTCCCCCCCACTAAAAGCCACCATACTATTCGAATCCACCACATCATCTAACTTCTTAATTATCTCACAAGTTGTCAAATCTCTTATGTCCTTTGAACCTTCTTTTCCACCACCCGCACAAAAAAGGCAATCTAGGTTACACTTATAACTCGGGAATATGTTTATGTTCCCCATTTTTTAGATTATTTGTCCTCAGTCACTAAATATTAATCAAGAGAAACTACGCCACGGACCACGTTGTCCCCAACTTCTAAGAATCTGGTTATCTTCGCCAATTAGTTTCTGAAACAGGTATTTAAAGGCTTCTTTCTTCCATTTACACTCGAAATCTCTTGGTACCTTTGGATAAAGATCGTTGTGCATTCTATAGACGGATGAAAGGCAGATACTACAGAATGCCATGTATTCACAGGTACTGCACACTGGTATGGCATCGGAGGATAGTGCCGCCAAAGGCAGAATCTTCGATCTTATTGTCCTGTGATTATCTGACTTAACATGACCTATATCCAAGAAATCATTATTTCGAGCATCATCACATCCACAGATGGTTCCATCACAGCCATACGCCAGTATTTCTATACCTGCACCACAGGGTCTTCTGTTACACATACAGTGCCTGTCAGGATATAAAAAAGATTCTACGAACTCTGAAGCGTGTTTTTCACGTATTGTTGTCCCTTCCTTGCACAACTCGATGCAACGTTCAACACCACCCCTCCAAAAATCGAAAAAATCTATAGGATTCATCGATAGATCTTCCATGTTGGTGAATCCCCTGCCGCTGAGATGAAAAGGTTTGAAGAAAACTGTTTCAAGACCCAAACTGGCATATGTATCTATGATACTTTTCGGGTCATATTCCAACGAATATTTGGTCATCGTCGATAGTGCGGGCACCACGATATCGAAATCTTCTCTCAAAGTCTTGATCCAGTAAACAACATCTTCATAACTTCCCCTGCCACCAATGTAGGGCCTTTGTCGATCATTTAGTTCTTTTGGACCATCTAGGGATGTACACGGAGTGATACC
>DAOVSA010000076.1 GCA_030633635.1 Candidatus Altarchaeota archaeon | reverse complement strand
CAGCGATTTGTGAGGCTCCCGAATCAAATATAATGGCAGTCAATTTACTCCTAGCGGCATAAATCCCGGCAGTTAATCCAGCGGGTCCACCACCAACTATCGCTATATCGTACTCCATATGTGTTTATTAAATCTCAATCTTTATAAATTTTACCGAAGATAAAAGGAATAAAAATTAAAAGATAGAGGTTTCCGGATGAGTAAAAGGAAGAGTAGAGGTAAGAAAAAGGTAAAGAGCGAAAAGAACCGTTCTATCGGAGACATACTTAAGAAATATGAGAAATTTTTATATCCATTCTCTTTGATTTTGATCATTATCCTTGGTTTTTGGGTAAGAACCAGAAACGTGGGGTCATTGGCTGGAAAATATTTACTTGGTGTAGATCCTTATGTTATATATAGATACACTGAATATATCCTGGATCACGGATCTCTAATAGCTCATGATTCACTGAGATATTATCCCGTGGGAACGTCAACTGATAATCTCAAGCTTCTTTCATACATATTGGCTTATTCCTACAAGTTAATACATTCTTTTATACCTTCCCTCACTCAAATGGAGTGGCATATCTATTACCCCCCGACAATTGCCGCGTTTTCGTTCATCATCTTTTTCTTGTTTGTAAAAGAGTTGTTCGATAAGAGGGTTGCCTTAGTATCTACCCTGTTTTTGGCAATCCTCCCGGCGTACAATTTCAGAACAATGGCAGGTTTTGCGGATAAAGAATCTATGGCGATGCTCTTTATGTTTATTTCACTATACTTTTGGGTCAGGGCATGGAAATCCGAAAAAATAATCTTTGCCCTGATATCCGGGGTATTTGGTGGTTTGATGGCATCGACTTGGTGGGGTGTCAGGTTCTTAACGATTCTTATTGGTTTATTCATCTTAACTGAAATATTGTTTACGAAGGTAAAACAAAAACATTTCTGGGTATATTGTGGCTGGCTTTTTCCGTTTTTGTTTCTTTCAGCGACACTACCCACCAAATATGGTAGCATCTCTTTTTACTTCATCAAAAATATTGATATCGGACTGTTAATCTTCTCTTTATTCACCTTTTTGATCTACATGATACTACCAACGATCATACATAGGTTGAATATCAAGATGGATAAATCCGATTTACCCATATTAGCGGCCTTTTTAGGGATATTACATAGGTTGAATATCAAGTATGATAAATCCGATTTACCTCTATTAGCGATCTCTTTAGGGATATTACTAATCATCGTGCCGGTGGCTCTACTCGGTATAATCGATATTGGTGAGATAATCTATCGTTTGTCATTCCCTGGGGGCACCTTGAAAGGCCTAGTTTATGTTGCAGAAAACGTTCCCCCAACATTTATCGATATCTGGTCGGGTTTTGGGTTTTCTCTTGTTTTAATCCTGGCAGGATCTACTTTTTTGTTTTATAAATTAGTTGAAAACTCCAGATTTAACGATATATTAACCGTTTCATATATTCTCTTCTTCATTGCGGTAATTAATGGTTCAGTCACGCCAACGGAAACCAATTTTTTCAATAAAACCTATTTTTTCTGGTTGTTTGGATTTATTTCGGTTGTTGGAATCGTTTACCTATATTCCCATTTCAACAGGAATCTGGAGGAATTTAATCCCAAATGGCAATTGATATTTGTTTGGTTGTGGTTCTTCTTTTCTTTTATAATGGCGAGAACAATGATGCGGCTTATTTTTGTCTTTACACCAGCTGTTAGTCTAGTTATCGGATATTTTGTTGTTGAGTTTAATCAGTTTCTCAAATCCAAAAGATGTTTTCTCAAAACGAGGGAATACATACTAACCGTGTTAATCGTAGTCGTATCAATTGCAATTATCTGGAATATAGCGAGTTCATTTGTGTATAATACGGGAATAGAACCTATTTTTTCTGAGGATTGGGATAATGCAACTAGTTGGATCAGAGAAAATACTTCACCTGATGATGTTTTCTTATCCTGGTGGGATTACGGATATTTCATCCAGACTATGGGTGAGAGGGCTACGGTATTAGATCCCGGAAATAAACGTGTGGATTGGAGTCATCTGGTGTCCAGATACTTCTTTTTCAATTCAAATGAAACCACTACATTAGAATTTTTAAGAACGCACGATGTTTCTTACATATTAATACACCCTGAAGATCTGCGTATAACCCGGGCGGTATCCGAGATTGGGTCTGAGGATGACGATATTAAAACAAATCTCGGTATTTTTTATGAAGCGGATGAAAAAAATGGCGTTTATAGTGGCGTTTGGTGGGTTGATCAGGATCTCGAATTGGGGGATCTCTTCGTAGAAATGGGAGAAGCAAGGGTAGAAGAGATGTCGATGGAGGATAATACACCAATTGCAACCCTTACCCATGAAAATCAACAGTATAAATTTCCAATTAGCTGTGTTTGTGAACTAACTGAGTGCATGAATTACAATATAACCCAACCACACCTAAAAGGATGCGTCATCTTGCACGAATCAGGTTTGTTTTATGTTCCAGAAAAAATGAAAGACACAAATCTCGCAAAACTCTATTTATTCGATCTAAAGTCAGAGTTTTTCAATGAGGTTTATCGATGTGGTGATTCACAATTCGAATTGATTAGAATCTGGGAGGTTAAATATCCCTTGGAATAGTACTGGAGTGCTGTTGGGGCATCTGGTAAAAATAATCGGTTTCTCAAGGGCGGCGTATTCGAATAGCTTATTGGGAATACCAAGTTCTGTTTTCAGTTGGCTCAGGCTCAGGCAATATCCCTGTTTTGTTTTCTTTTGGCTTCTCTTCAGGTAATTGTCCGGTTTGTAGGATATAGATGCTAAACAAAACAATCTCGATCATTAATCCGATGATTACCAATCCAACTATTTTTCTTTTCATCGTCTTGAAATGCTCCTATTCAGAATTAGAATAATGAATAAAAATAGAATAGAAAAATTATTTTACTTTTTCAGCGGCTTTATCTAGATTAATTTAACTTTTGTAGATATATCTTGGAGTCGTTTTATCTAAACACCATCATTCCCGATTGAATTATTTTTCCATTGTTCCAAGATGAATTCTTGGAATTCCGTTAATCCCTTTTCATTCATATAAAATCTTCTATGTCCTGTTTTTTTATTTGCCTCTATGTTATGCTTAGTTGGATTAATGAAAATCGATGGAGTTCTTCCACCTGTACCGACTATACTTAAAGTATATTCTAGAGATTTGAGTTTCATTTTTTATCAGCCTATAATTAACGAGCTTTTACAAATCTTAAAATTTGATTCTATACTCCTCTAGTCTGCAATCTTTCTGTTTCTTCCAGTTCATGGATATCAATGCCTTTCATTGGTTCGCCCAGGCCTTTAGATACCTCAGCCAACACCTTTGGATCATTATAATGCGCGGTTGCATCAACTATTGCCTTTGCCCTTGGTAGTGGATCCTCCGATTTAAATATTCCGGAACCAACAAAAACACCATCTACGCCCAGTTGCATCATTAGAGCCGCATCTGCCGGGGTTGCAATCCCTCCGGCTGCAAAATTCACTACCGGCAATTTTCCCTTCTTTTTAATTTCTCTCACCAGATCTATCGGGGCCTGGAGATCCTTTGCCTCTTTGTATAATTCATCATCGCTCATGGTTTTGATCCTGTTAATTTCACCGATAATCAGCCTTGTATGTCTTACCGCCTCTACGATGTCACCAGTTCCGGCTTCCCCCTTAGTTCTAAGCATCGCTGCACCCTCATTTATTCTTCTCAGTGCTTCTCCCAGATCCCTGGCACCACAAATAAACGGTGTCTTGAATTTTTTCTTGTCTATGTGGTTGGCCTCATCTGCAGGTGTTAGAACCTCGGATTCATCGATCATGTCAACTCCAAGAGATTCCAGAATTTGCGCCTCAACGAAATGTCCTATCCTGCATTTTGCCATCACAGGTATGGTTACTGCTTCCATGATCTCTTGAACTTTCTTAGGATCTGCCATTCTTGCGACACCGCCGGCAGTCCTTATGTCTGCCGGCACTCGCTCAAGTACCATAACTGCCACTGCACCCGCCTTTTCTGCTATTCTCGCTTGTTCTGCACATGTTACATCCATTACAACGCCACCCTTCACCATTCGTGCAAATCCACGCTTTAATAGTCGCGTTCCAGTCCTTGGATTACCCAACATAGATTTCATGATATCCTCATTACTCTTTTTTTCT
>DAOVSA010000095.1 GCA_030633635.1 Candidatus Altarchaeota archaeon | reverse complement strand
GTTAATGCAGAAAGGTTTTTGAAAAAATTTGGTCTTTCGGGAAAATCATTTATTCCCTTAGCATTGGGTTTGGGTTGTACTGCACCGGCAGTTATATCTACAAGGGTTTTATCTTCCAAGAAAGAACAATTTCATACTGCGTCATTTTTTACCTTTGTACCCTGCTCTTCAAGGATTGCTATAATAATGGGGGTGGTTGGATTTTATTCGGGAATAGTTCTGGCATTAGCTGTTTTTCTTACCTTATTAATTGCTGGCTTGATATGGGGGGTTGCAATAAAAAAAGTTATTCACATAAGGGGTGAACCTCTACTCTTAGAACTGCCTCCCTATAGAAAACCTTTAATCAAAAATGTTCTTGCTAAAAGCTGGATCAGGATGAAGGATTTTGTATATATAGTTACACCCCTTTTAGCCCTCGGCGGAATGGCTTATGGTATCTTAGATATGGCGGGTTTTACTAATGCTATAGTGGAACCTCTTTCACCAATTACTTCATGGTTAGGACTGCCCCCCTTAACTATCATTCCATTGGCATTTGGATTTTTGCAGAAAGATTTAACCGGAGCAATGCTTTTATCGGTCCTGGGCGGTAAAATATCTTTAGCCTTGACTCCCCTTCAGATATACACCTTCGGTGTAGCCTCTACCCTACAAATCCCGTGCATAATAGCTTTTGGTATGCTCTGGAGGGAATTTGGATCCAAAAGGGCGATCCTTTTAACTTTAGCGTCATTAATTTATGGCATTTTATTTGCCGGTTTGGTTTGGAGAATAATGTGCTTTATTTTATAGTGAAAAATGGATGACTATCACTCATACACAAATAGATTGTTTAGAAAATGGGCACCATTCTATGATCTATTTACTATGCCCCTTTCTAGAGTAAGAGATAAGGTTGTAGACCTCGTTGATGCGGAGAAGGATTCAAAGATACTGGACGTTTGTACAGGGACCGGAAAACAGTCGTTTGCCTTCGGGAAGAGAGGTTATAGTGTAATTGGAATCGATCTATCAGAAGATATGTTAAAGATAGCCAAGAGGAAAAACAGATACGAGAATGTGAGATTTATGATTGCAAACGCCGGCAATATACCCTTTGAAGATAACTATTTCGATGTTTCCTGCATTTCTTTTGGTTTACACGATATGCCACATGATATCAGAGAGAGGGTATTGGATGAGCTGAAAAGGGTAAGTAAAAAAATAGTTATCATAGATTATAACATTCCAAAAAATAGATTACATAGAGTTCTCCATGTATCTATAGCATCCCTCTATGAAAGCAAATATTACAAGGATTTCGCCGAACGAGATCTCAAGGAGCTGTTACGACAACATAATCTGAAAGTGATTAAAGAAACCTTCGGGTTGATAGATTTCGTCAGGATACTTGTATGCGAAAATGTCAGATAATTTTTTGATCGATCCAGTATTTTGGATAGGCATCTATCTAATGGGCTATACAATAGCAATAGCGGTGCTCAGCCTGCCAAGGGCATTAAATAGGGTTGAAAACAGAATACCGAAACCACTCATCAGAATCTTTACTTTATCAACTTTCATAGTGCCAATAATTGCCTTACCATTCACCGAGGGACCAAAGATGGAAATTCCAACACCCGTTGCATTAATTATAGGGATAATCCTCCTGGGGATGAATTTCATTATAAAAATCTCAGCCCAAAAACAAATAGGTACGATCCCGGCTTTGAAAGGTAAGGGGAGATTGGTCACAACCGGCATATATGGAACCGTTAGAAATCCCCTATACCTGAGTAATGGCTTGTTGGCTATGGGAATGGCAATTCTATTTAGATCATTATACGCCTTTTTATTCTCTATTCCTTATTTTCTCTCTTATCTGCTAATTATACGTCTCGAAGAAAAGGATCTCCTGGAGAAATATGGTAAAGAATACCAAGAATACAGAAAGAAGGTTCCATGGAGAATGATTCCGAAATTGTTATGAGTGATTACTATGGCAAAGATTTCGTTTGAACTCAAACCAAAGGCACCTTATGATTTTGATTTGCACTGGAAATTTTATTCGTCGTCAGAGCCCCAGGCTGAAACATATAAAAATGGTGTTTGGCGGCGATTGATCAAGATAGAGAACAGATTATTCCCGGTAGCTGTTAGTAGTGTTGGCACGGTTGATAAACCAAGGTTGAAAATAAATATATATTCAAAAATCAGTGCTGCGGAGAAAAAAGAGTTGTCGGATAAAATAACGTATTTTTTTAAGATAAGGAATGATGTCACTGAATTGTACGAATTTATGGACAGGGATAAAGTGCTTCGCAAAGTTAAGAATCAACTTTATGGATTGAGGCCACCTGGCATTGGCTTAGGTATATTTGAAAGCATAGTTAGAGTGATAATTCAACAGCAGATTTCTTTACACGTTGCTTATGTAATGACTGGGGCATTGGTTAGAAGATTTGGAGAAAAAATGATTTTGAGGCAAAGATTCCAATAGGCAAGATCATAAAAAATGGAAAAAAACTACCGGATTATTTAATGGATGACTCCGCATTGGTTTATAGATCCAAAAAGGAGATAGTCGTGATCACTGGCTGTTCTCATTCTGGCATTTGTAATATACTTGAGTATGGAAAGAAAATTTGTCGAGAGAGAAAAATATTGGATGTTATCGGCGGATTCCATTTGTTGAATGCAAAGAAGGGGATATTGGATAAAACTATTGAATATATTAAATCCCAAGGAATTCAGAATCTGCACCCATGTCACTGTACAGATTTAAAAGCAAAGATCGAGTTCGGGAAATCCTTTTCAATCCGAGAGGTAGGAAGCGGTTTGGTTTTAGAATACGGATAAAATGCTAACGATAAAATGCGCTAAATGTAAGAGTGAAATCTTTAGATATCTGAAGGTCGGAAAAGGCAGATTATTACATTGTTGGAAAAATCGGATAGGCAAGGATTACAGCGTTAGGGACGGAAACGAGGTTAGATGTCGCTGCGGTAATTTAATTGGTATCGATGAGGGGAAATGGATTAAATTAAAACAAAATTCTTTCATATATTCAAGGTAAATTGTGGTGATGAAAACTATGAAAGCCTATCTAGGGGTAAACTATCTACTTTCCCTGTGCGGCAACCTTCGCAACCCTTGTCAGGGAATTGGGGATGAGGAATATGATAAAATCTGCATTGATTATGATCTTTACCGCATTACTGGTAGGTGGAATTCTAAGAATTAACTCCTTAAAGATAATAATGAAGCTATAAATCAGATTCAACGAGAGAGGCAAGAGAGAAAAGCCAATTAAAGGATACAAAAACACCAATAGAATCCAGAAAATCGTCAGATACTTTTGCCATTTTACATCAGGAAGTCTGAACGAATTTTTTTCTTTTATATTATTCTTCCATCTTGAATCTGGATCACTCTATCACATGCATCTGCAATTCTCTGATCATGGGTTACAACGATCACTGTTTTATTCTCCATTCTGTTCAAGTTAGATAATAACCCCATAACCTTCCCTCCCGTTTTTGTGTCCAGGTTGCCAGTGGGTTCATCCGCTAGAATGATCCTGGGATCATTTGCCAGTGCCCTTGCTATGGCAACCCTCTGTTGCTCACCACCTGAGAGCTCAGTTGGTCTATTGTCCCCCTTATCCTGTAGATCAACCAATTCCAGTAATTCTTTGACCCTTGTTTGCCTATCTTTTTTCGATACG
>DAOVSA010000115.1 GCA_030633635.1 Candidatus Altarchaeota archaeon | reverse complement strand
TGTATAAACAGTACCTGTAGTTTGATCCTCATAGGTTATGGTCACGTCTGCTTCATAGGTCTCATCCACTTCGCCCGTTTTACAACCGGATATGCTCATGGTTTCGATTTCCCAGGCCTCTAGTTGTGTCGTTGTGGTATATGGAGTGCAGTTTGTGCCATCTAGATTGACGTTGATCCCTGTTATAATAATATTTCCATCAAATCCATTTACTATAGTTAAACCGAGTGTTCCACTGGTACTCATTCCCCAATCAAGCGGTTCAACATCCCAGGAATCTGATGAGTCGTCCATATAATCCATATAATCTTCTTCATAGACTCCCCAGAGTTCCCCCATTGTCGTATGAACAACACCGGTAGTTTGATCCTCATAGGTTATTGTCACCTCTGCGTCATATGTCTCATCCACTTCGCCCGTTTTACAGCCGGATATGTCCATGAATTCTATTTCCCCTATATCCAGTTCTGTTGCCGTGGTATAGGGGATACATTTTACGCCATCTATACTGACTTTTACTTCAGTTATATTGATAGTTCCCCCCATATCATTCATTATAGTTAAATCGAGTGTTCCATCAGTGTTCATTCTCCAATCAATTGGTTCAATACCCCAGAACCCTGTGGAGCCCTCATCTACTTCTGGTCCCATCATGGAACTCATATTCTTGGCATTTTTCGCTTCCTCTGAAAGCACGATATCCATCGGTTTATTGTAATCATAGAAATGCCCGGTTATATTCATGTCCATGCTCGTTCCTGCAATTTCCATCTCCATCTTCGCCTCCATCTTGACAACAAAATAACTGTCCCTTGCGATCCACTCCCGCAGGGTCATATCTTTGATCATACTGCTAATATTCTCTAGCATTTCCTTAAATAGCTCCTGGGAAATATTCTGGGTTTCGGTTTCATTTACCATATACTCATCAAGGGCACCAAATAACTTTGTAATGTCCGGTTTTATATCCAGAACATAACAATCTTTTCCATCCACTTTTTCTCTGCCAATAAGCTCGAATTCTGCATATTCCATAAAATCCTCCTGGAGCTTGACCGTCATTGCGTTTTCTCTATCCCACATCTCTTCACTCGTCGATGTTTTATTCTTCACCCACCCCATAAAGGGAATCTTTATGTATTGCATGTCATCGATAATGTAGATTTCCATATTCATGCCAACATCCATCCCCATGTTCATACGAAAGTCTATATCAAAATACATCTTTCTGTTCTCCATATCGACCTTCCCATCTCCGACCATATTCATCGTTATCTCATCTATTTTCGGCATTATTGATTCACTCGCCTCATCATCTGATTCACTCAGCTCATCCATCTTCATGACCATGTCGACACTCATGTTGAAGGCGTATGTATCTACCTCACTCATCGCCATCATTGATTTCTCCGCTATTTCTTCAGCAGTAAGTTTTTCTTGTGTCAACAGAACGTACCCAATACAAATGATTACTAGAACCCCTACAATGGCTGCCACGATTTTTTTATCTATTTTTTTATCGGTTTCCATAGTATTCGGCCTATCGGTTTGTTTATCGGTTTCCATATTATTCACCTATCGACTAGTTCATTTTCACTGAAGAAAATAGGAATCTCATACTCAGCTGATTTGACCGAATCAGACCCATGAACCGTATTTTTACCAACATCCAGACCAAAATCTCCTCTTATCGTTCCAGCGACTGCATTTTCGGGATTTGTCGCACCGAGGATCTCCCTGGCAATTTTTATGATGTTTTCTCCGTCTAACACCCCAACAACAACCGGACCAGAGGTTATATAATCTACCAGTTCATCATAAAATGGTTTGCCCTCGTGTACTGAATATAAACGCTGGGCTCTCTCTTTATCCATCAGCAACAGTTTTAATCCGAGAATCTTACCTATTTTTTCAAATCTGCCAATTATTTCACCTATAAGTCCCCTTTGAACTGCATCGGGTTTTATGATGATTAAGGTTTTCATTCCGTCTTTATTTAGACTTTGACTTTTTAGATCCGGATTTGGGCTTCATCCTAATCGCTTTCTCTTCCCTATATGCCTGTGTCCATTTAACCTTTCTCGACTTCCTTTTTAACTTTAACATGTTCTTCTCGCATTTACTGGAACAAAAATAGGATATTTTACCTCTTTTTGTCACGTACATGGTTTCCGTTCCCGGCTCAATTTGCTCACCACAAAAACTGCATTCCATCTTTTGGTATATTCAAAGTATCTCAAAGAATCCGTTTATTTCAACGGCTTTGCCTCTCTCTCCGTTTCCTTTAACTCAATAAGATCTCCTTCTCTAAGGGGTGTTCGGATATTTCTTCTTATGATTCTTCCCTTGTTATCCCCCTCCAGGATTTTACACATTGCCTGGATGACCTCTCCATAAATTCCAGTTCTTCCAATGATTTTTACGATTTGTGCTGCGACCATTTTTATCCTACTTATTTCATCAATTCCTTGATTTGTTTTCTGAGATCTGTAATCAGATCTTTCGCTTTTCCTTCCTCGATGATACACGCCGAAGCGGTTGAGGTGCGCAAACCAACTGCTGCACCTATTTCTTCCTTTGGAACATATAGATAAGGTATGTTTCTCTCTTCAGATAACATAGGTAGATGCATCACGATTTCCGGTGGTTGTACATCATTTCCTATCAAAACCAGTTTTGCTATGCCCCTCTCTATGCCCTTTGTTACCTCATTTGTGCCTTTTCTTATTTTTCCAGTATCCCTGGCAATCTCTAACGCTTCTAACGCCTTATCCATTGTTTCTTTTGAAACCTCAAACTTTACATAATTCATTTTTACCTCCCCTTGGATTGGTCACGGGTTTAATCCTATAATAGTTATAAATAATGATTTTAAATAAATAACATGGGTATATGTATACTCTCTGGAACGAAGATATTAGTGGGGGATAATCAGACGAAGTCTTTTTTGGTAGAAAAGGGTTTTGGTGAAACGGTTGGGAGTAGACAGGAGCTTTCACTGATTGAAGCGATTTTTCTGGTTGAAAATGACAAGATTGAGATAACAGATGGCGAGCGCGAACTAAAATTTGACGATCTGTTAAAACTGGGGAACAAAATCGAGGAGAATTTTTACGCCAAATATGCT
>DAOVSA010000053.1 GCA_030633635.1 Candidatus Altarchaeota archaeon | reverse complement strand
TTCAGCTTCCTTTATTCTGTAATCTTTCGTTTCCATTATCATTTACAGGTCATTCGGATCAATAATCCTCCCGGCAATCGCCGATGCGGCAACAACCGCCGGATTTGCCAGATACACCTTGCTATCTTTATCACCCATCCTTCCAATAAAATTCCTGTTCGTTGAGCTGACACAGACCTCGTCCTTTGCCAGTACGCCCATATACCCACCAAGACACGCCCCGCACGTCGGACCAGCTACATACGCATTCGCATCCATAAAGATCTTCATTAACCCCTCACTCATCGCCTGCTCGAAAATCCTCTTGCTTGCTGGAACTACGATCATTCTGACATTTCCATGAATCTTCTTTCCCTTTAAGATCTCTGCGGCAATTCGCAAATCCTCAATCCTGCCATTGTTACATGATCCCAGGTATGCCTGATCTATCTCAATGTTTAATTCAGATGCAGGGGTTGTGTTTGATGGTAAAAATGGTTTTGCAACAGTTGGAACGATCTCGGCAGCATCATATTCAAAGGTCTCAGAGTATTCTGCATCTTCATCCACATAAACTGGTTTATATTCTCCCCTTACTCTACCTTTAAGATAATTAAACACTTTTTTGTCTGGAGGGATTATACCTGCTTTTGCCCCGGCCTCTATAGCCATATTTGATATCGTTATCCGGTCAGATAAACATAGATTTTCAATTGTAGATCCATAGAACTCCATTGACTTATATAAAGCCCCGGAAACGCCTATATCGCCAATAATGTGCAAAATTATGTCTTTGCCCATTGAATATTTTGGCAATTTCCCATTCACGATAAATTTTTGGGTTTCCGGGACCTTGAACCATAATTTTCCAATAGCAAATGCCGATGCCGCCTCTGTTGATCCAACTCCTGTAGAAAATGCCCCCAGTGCACCATAGGAGCAGGTATGTGAATCTGCACCAACTATTAATCTTCCGGGAGCTACAAATCCCTCCTCTATCATTAACTGGTGACAGACTCCACCTCTTCCGACCTCCCAATAGTTTTTTATCTTGTATTTTCTGGCAAATTCCCGCATCGCCTTTGCCTGCTCTGCGGACTTCACATCCTTATTTGGAACGTAATGATCCGGGATTAGGATAATTTTATCCTTAATTGGGGTGGTTTTAAATTCTTCAAACACATCAAAAGCGGGTAAGCCGGTCACATCATTGACCATGATCCAGTCTACCTCTGCCTCTATTATTTCTCCCGGCTTTACCTCTTCTTTTCCGGACTTTTCTGCCAGTATCTTTTCTGATATGGTTGGCATTTTTTAATCTATTATTACCGGGGCTATTACAATATTAGCACCTTTTGTACAAATGATTAATGGCATAGTTCTTTCTTTATTGATTAGGATATTATACCACTCTTTCTCCTTATCCAAAACCTTAACAATCTTATCGAATATATCAAAATTAACCAAAGTACCATCCATTATCCCAATGTGGTCTCCACATCTTTTTAATTCATTTAAGATGACACTATTAAGCTCGGATTTATAGGAAGGGAATGTGTCGGGTGGAAGAACCCCAACCACTTCTGATTCAGATAAGTAACCTTGATGTTTTTCGATTTTTCCCTTATGGAATTTCTCCCCTAATGCCAGAATTAGATAATCTACTAACGGAGCCATTTCCGGATGTGATGCCAGAGTGTCCTCTTCTTTCTTCCCAAAAATCGAATCAAATAGACTCATTTTTATCTCTTTGTGAAAAATCTGAAGGTGTCTTTGAATATATTAGTCTCATTTAATTTATCTGCCATACCAAGTTTCTCAAGAGATTTCATAAAGATCCCACCAGACCTCATGGGGTTGATTAAAGTCGTCCTTTTCAGATTTTTCAGCCAGAATTTTTTCGGATATGGTTGACATATAAATCATTTACGATAATGCTCATAAAAATTGTAGGAGATATCACCGAAGAAGCGATATAGCATTTCTATCCCCAATACCAAAGAAATCAGAGAAACAACTGCAACTATGCTCCTGAAGGTAAATAGATGATCGGAGATCCTTTATTTCGTCTTAATTTATAATTGATTGGCCAAAATCCAGCGAGATAGCAAAAATTTCAGAGCAACTCCTTATATGCGAACCTTTTACTGATAAATCCAAATACATCTCGGCTTTTTAAATAACTCCCTTCAAACTCTCCCAATCTGTTCTCAAGCTCTTTTTCAGCCCTGGATCGTACAGTGCAGAGGCTGGGTGATACATTGGAATAATTTTGGCTTGTAATAAAAGAGTACTAAGCTGGAGAATCTTTCCATGAATTTTTCCCATAGGTTCGAGCTTAAAATTAAATTTCCGAAAGATATAAGAAGTTGCGATATTTCCCAAAGTTAGAATAACCCTTGGTTTAATCAATTCAATTTGTTTGTCAAGATAATTACTGCAAAGATTGATTTGATCTTGAGTTGGATTATTGTTAGGGAGATAACACTTAATTACATTAGTTATGTAAACCTCTTCCCTTCTCACTCCACCCAATTCGAGTAATTCATCCAGAAATTTTCCTGATTTACCTACAAAAGGTTTTCCCTGCAGATTCTCATGATAACCAGGACCTAAACCGATTAACATAACTTTGGCATCAACATTACCGTCTCCAGGAACTGGAAGTTTTCTCGTTTTACTAAGAGAACATTTTTCACATCTTTTTATCTCTTCTTCAATCTTTTTTAATTTTAGAACTTTTTCAAAATTTGGTTTCATTCCTTGCATTTCTTAATAACTTCATGATCTTGCCATTTGGGAGCATATTATCCGGATGAAATCTACCTTCCTTTTCCATTTTATACCTCATACAACCCCTGTAATCGCCTTTACAGTAGTTTTTAATCCACTTCTCTTCTAGCTTTCCCTCTTCATAAAATTTTTTTAATGGGCATACTTCAAACCATTTGCAAATTTTGTTAATTTTATTTTATCAATTCTCAAGCGATCTCAGCTAAATTTCAATTATTTTTCCTGCTCCGCCATCAATGCACTTATCTGGATATAAAGACTTTATTTCAGATTTAAATTGGGTACAGTGACAGGGACAAACTAATTCCAGATCATTAAGTAGGATAAATTCTCTGAAGCCATGCAAGCCACCAATTAAAGCGTAGACCCTTCCAAACTGCGAGGCTGCTCGAAGAATATTCCCCACCTCGGGGTGAGAACAGCCGCAGGTAACAACCAATCCCTTATCCGTCTTAACTACGAGGGATTGCTCTATCCCCATTAATTCCCCAGTGGAAAATACATTTTCATGGATCTGCATTGCTTTTTCAATACTCACAATCTTTTTTGCCTTGGGGGGTCGATAAGAGGATGGAGAATAGATTGTAACATCTGGGTTCACCTTAAGAAAATCGGGAAGCCCCCCGGTATGATCCCAGTGGGAGTGGGAAATAAATACTTCATTAATAGACTCGGGTTTAATGTCGAGCTTTTCCATATTGTCGAAAAGTATCTTGCCATTGGCCCCAGTATCGAAGAGAATCCTTGGCTGATTTTCCACTTCTACGAGACAGGAGAAACCCCAATCAGCCCTAAGACCCTTCTTATAGACTTCGTTATCGTAGATAAGGGTAATTTTCATTTCCATTATTCTATTTAATTTATAAAACTATAACTCTACTTAGTAATCATGATGCCCCTCGGAGTTAAAGAGTTATTTGAAAAATCCAAATTGGTTTCTTTTGGAACAGCAGATAGAGAGGGCAATCCAAATGTTGTCCCTATCTTATGGAAAAAGATTCTCGATGAGGATAGAATCATTCTTCTGGATAATTTCATGCAAACAACAAAGGAGAACATATTACAGAATAAAAAAGTTTGTTTATCTTTCTGGGATCCCGAGACTGAGGAGGCTTATAAGGTTAAAGGGAATGCCATTTATCATTCCAATGGACCCGTCTATGAAAAAGGCAGGAAATTTATGCAGAGTATAAAGGGAGATAAAGCCCCGAAGGGGGTAGTTGAGGTAATAGTAACTGAAATTTATAACATAAAGCCGGGTCCAGATGCCGGGAAGAGAATAGCGTAATTCTCAAAACCTACCAGCTAGTTTCCTCATGTAGAATTTCTTTCCTTGATATTCCATTTCTATGAGTTTATTTTCCCTGATTAATCTCTCGATAATGCCCCAGTCGGAACGGGCTTTGGATAAAAATTCCTTGACTGCCTCTTCCCTCATTGGATGCACAGATGTGATGCTGAGTAAATCATCCTCAACATTTTCTGTAAATGCAAAGGCATTTCCTTCATAACCAATCAAATATTCCACACCAGGTAATTCATTGCCGAGAATCTGATATGCCGAATTAATGCTCTGTTCTGATGCCGGCATTATTCCTTTTTCTGCCGGCGGTCTGGTTGGGATGGCAATATAAGCTTTATCTGGTTTTAATTCTGACAAAAAATTAGCTACTGCCATAATCTCTTTATCGTTATCATTAATTCCCTGAATTAACATAGTTTCTGTTGCTAATTCTCCCTCAAAGATATGGGCAAATTCGAGCATCCCCTCTAAAATCCCCTTAAGTTTCAGTGACCTATGCGGTCTATCAATTTTATGCCAAGTTTTTTCGTTCACAGAATCGATCTTGAGAGAAACCCAATCGGCCTTCAGTAGATCATTTCTAACATCCTCACGCCATAATAGGGAAGCGTTTGTGATCACGGCGATTTTGATCCCCAGAGGCTTTAAAAGCTTGATCTCCTTTCCCAAGTTAATATCCAGGGTCGGTTCTCCATCTGGGACAAAACTCAGATAATCTATGGTTTCTCTATTTTTCTCAGCCTCCTTTACCTTTCTCTTAATGTCTTTGAGTAAATCATCAATCTTGTAGAATTCTCTACGATCCACCTGTGTTTTTATCGTGGCTCCAAGCTGGCAATAAACGCAAGAGTAGGTGCATATCTTTGGAGGTATGTTGTTTATCCCCAAACTTTTCCCCAATCGTCTCGAAGGAACCGGTCCATAGGCTTTCATAATTTCGTCCCCACTTTTCACTTTGAATATATAAAGGAATTTTGTTTTAATTTAATCCATTTCCCTTCATCGATACCAATTAAATTACCGCAGCGACATCTAACCTCGTTTCCATCCCTAACGCTATAATCCTTACCTATCCGATTTTTCCAGCAGTGCAGTAATCTGCCCTTTCCGATCTTCAGATATTTAAAGATTTCACTCTTACATTTAGCACATTTTATCGTTAGCATTTTATTCGTATTCTAAAACCAAACCGCCCC
>DAOVSA010000058.1 GCA_030633635.1 Candidatus Altarchaeota archaeon | reverse complement strand
ATACCCAATGTCCACGAGTAGAATCAAACGTTCATCCAAGAGTGCGGTTACATCCACCATTTTATTTTATATCCTCTCACTCTCTCAGACACTTCTTTATGGGTATATAATCCATAACAACCATCTGATTGGGCAAGGTTATAGATAAAACTGATATTTTGAGGTATATAAATGATTTCGGTTCTTATATGATTACATCTATAAAGGCCATAGAATGAACCAAAAGTCCACGGACCCGGCGGGATTTGAACCCACGATCTCCGGATTAGAAGTCCGGTGCCCTATCCACTAGGCTACGGGCCCATTTAAGATATCTAACTGGTATGTATCATCTCAAATACTTTTCATTATATTATTGTTAGAGATGTAATAAATTAAAAAGTACTGTAAAGTAGTTAGAGCGGTTTTTTCTGCAATTATCCGAGAGATATGGTTTTAAAAAGGTTAAAGTGATAGAAATACAAAGATCCCATAAAGGGCCAGCATGGCAATTCCATCGAATTTTGTTATTTCTCTTCTTAGACCCATAATACCCAACATACTCAAAAGTATGGTGAATCCAACCATGACAATAAATGGGACGAGGATTAATTCAGTATTGATTGCTACTGGTATTACCAGGGTGGATAGCCCCAAAACCATGGTCATATTGCATATGTTCGATCCGATTATAACTCCCAATGCCATATCATGCCGCCCTTTGCGGACAGCTGTAGCAGACACTACCAACTCTGCAAGAGATGTCCCGGCAGCTATAATGAGTAAACCCATAATACCTGTTGCGATTCCGAGTGATTCAGCGAGAGTGAGAACACTTCTGACTATTAATTCGGACCCTATACTGATTCCAACAAAAGAAACAAACAAAGGTGTCCACTTCTTTGTTTCAGGTTCTATCCAACTCCTCTTTGCACCTTCTTCTTCCTCTTTTATACTTTCTTCCACCTCTTTTGCACCTTCTTCCTCCTCTTCCATACCCTCTATCTTATATTCCACATTTTCTCTATTTTCTCTCTTTCTACTTATTGCACCCCCTGAGAGGACATACATAAAATAGATGATTACAAGGACTGATCCTTCCACGGGATTTAAATTCCCATCATACGCGAATATAGAAAATAGCAGGAATATCCAGAGAAATAGGGGCAAGTCTTGTCTCAGGATATCCCTTCGAAATGTGAATTTAGTTATTATACATAACACACCGATTACAATGGCTATGTTGGCTATGTTGGATCCTATGATATTCCCAACTATGAGTTCGGAGTCCCTATGAAGTGCCGAGGATAGAGAAACTCCAAGTTCCGGAATAGATGTCCCTATTGCCATCAATGTAGATCCGATGTAGAATCCGCTCACACCAAACCTCATGGCTATGGAGATTGAACTATCAACGAAGTACTGCGAAGATTTAACCAATATTATGATTCCTGCAAGCAAAATCAATACATCCGGTATGGGTATGTTTACCATCTTATTTCTACCATCTTATTAATATTTTTAATTAAATCATATATCTTGTCTTTATTTAACCATATTCAAGGCTAATTTCCACATTCAAAGATCAAAACCTTTATGGATAATACCCTTTATAAATAATATTTAAGATACTTCATATTTATGTGATTCTATGATTCTCTTTCATACTCAACGCTTCCAAAACCCTATCAACATCAACCTCTGTGTTTATACAACCCGCTTTACTCAATGGCACACCCTGAACTGGAATTCGTTGTGAGAGGTAAAGCATCGCCTCATTTAGTTCCCATTCGCAGGCTACGCCCAATGCTGCCATCGGTTTTATATCTCTAACGATTCGTTTGACGAAACCCCCACCCGGAACGATGTAAAAACCTTTATAACCGAGTTTATCGCACTTTTCTCTAAATTTATTCAACACACATTTACCACAACCCACGCATTCGATACCCTTGATATTACTTAGTCGTGCCGGGCAACCAAGACTCCTTAAGCATTGGGGAAAGATAGCAACCCTGTCTTTGTATGGAATGCGCGCAAAAGAATCCCTAAATAGTATGTTTCTTATCTCTATGCTGACCAGATCAACCATTTCTTCATTACCATTAAAGAAAGAGACCAATTTCATAGATGGGGTATGTAAAGTGTCCAAGATGAAGAGTACAAACCTTGGAAAGAGTATCTTTCTCTTTTTAAACATTATGTATGTAAAAATCAGACTAGTTACCAAAATAACTATTAAAAAACCAAGGATCACCACGAAGAGTCGTCCCAATAGCTCATATAACTCCATTTTTATTTAATCTACGATAATAAATAAGATGGACGAAAAGAAAAACGAAAATCAAAAGATCGATTTCGGTATTAAGAAGGTATTATGGCCCTGGATAAAGGACTTTGTGGAGGTTGGAATTGTGATTGGGGCGATAGTTTTACTCTCACATCTTATTTTACAACCAAAGATGTTCATCCCACTCGTGGATGTTTCAAGTTCCAGTATGGTACATAAGAATGGCGAGTGGAGTGACTGGTTAGAGGCCCACGATATCTCCAGCACAGAAATATCCGGGTTTCCATTCTCACGGGGTATTGATGTTGGTGATATAGTTGTAATTAAACGCGCTGATGTAGAATTGGGGGATGTAGTGATATATAACCGGGATTTGTTGCACACTCAATTGGGTAATGAACCGATAATCCATAGGGTTGTTGGCATTGTCAAGGTTAAAGATTGGAAGATTGAAAGCATAGAGGGTACATTAGCTTGTTTAAGTCGGGGAGATTTTTATGACGAATATATCCCTTACGTACGTAACTGCACCCTCGGATATGCGTGCGTGTATCCGGATCACCCCCAAACCGGAAATTTTACCTTTTATATAACAAAGGGGGATAATAATCCCTCTGTTGATCAATGTGGTGAAAGGCAAGGTGATAGAGTATATATGCAGATCTCCTTTCCGGTCACGGAGGAACAGTTACTCGCGGAGGGATTGATAAGGATCCCGAAAATCGGTTGGCCGAAATTGATAATAAACCGGCTTTTAAGATTTTAGTCTCCTATACTCCTCTACAAAACTTTATGGCATCCGGGATATAATCTATGACATCCATGGGTGTAAAGCAATAATCTAAATCCTCATAAGCGATATCTCCTGCCAATCCACACAAAAATGCACCGGCACATGCTGCCTGAAATCTATCTGTCCCCATTGCAAGTAATGCACCGATAATTCCTGCGAGTACATCTCCGGTTCCACCAACGGTCATTCCCGGATTTCCGGTACGATTTAGCCTGGTTTTCTCCCCATCTGAGATTATATCGGTTTTTCCTTTCATGAGAATGACCCCCTTGGTTTTCTTTGCAAATTTTTCGACGGTTTCAACAGACCCCGGGCTTTCAAACAATAACTTAAACTCCGTTGAGTGCGGGGTTACCACCACATTTGGTTTTATATCTTCCATCTCAATCAATTTTAACGCATCTGCATCCAACAAGATTGGTTTCTCAGTTCCTTTAATCAAATCCCGTACCAGATCTCTCGTTTCTTTTTTGGTACTGATCCCGTTGCCAAGGACGATGGCATCAAAATTCGTACTTAAAATCTGAGCCATATCCTCCGAAGTCAGATAAAATTTAGAATCGAGTGGATTGACTATTAAACTGGGATCATCTACCCTCTCTGCGACATACTCCGGGCAACTTATGGTCACCAGATCAACACCTGTCTGCAATGCCGCCTTTGCGACTAACTGTGGTGCACCAAAATACTCTTTACTCCCTCCAATCACCAGCAATCGCCCAAAATCCCCCTTATGTTCCCCCCCTCTTCTATGGGGTAATGCCAGATAAACATCACCGGGACCACAATAGAGTTCGGCTTCCCTTGGAATTCCGATATCCACGACCTTCGCACCTGGAATTTTTGGTAGATGGAAGGATAAAGTGGTATCTGCATTAACTTTTATATTTTCATCGCCGGTGGGTACATCTACAGAGAGTTTAAACGCATTTGTCGAATTTATCAGTCTTACAATGCTTCTAATTGGCTCTCTGAGATGTCCATGGATACCAACACCGATTAATGCATCTATGATAACATCAACTTCCTCTAACTCTCCTTTAAGCTTCTCACAATTTGTTGAATCTTTAATGTATTCGATTTTAATGCTCTTGAGATTTCCAACTATTTCAAGATTTTTTTGTGCTTCTTCTGTTCTATTACCTGCCAGTAAATAAACAGTAATTTTTTTCCCCGCCCCGGAAAGATGTCTTGCAGCAACCAAACCATCCCCCCCGTTATTTCCGGTTCCACAAAATATTGCTATATTATTGAATTTGCTGCACTCCCTGGCAATCTCCTTTCCGGCGTTCTCCATCAATAGAATTCCCGGGATGCCCAGATACTCGCAGTTCATATCAATCGCGCCTGTGATTTTCGCCGGATTAGTCATTTTTGGTTATTGATGTATATTTGTAATGACGATTCAGATATATAGACAGATGCGGGGGGAGGGATTCGAACCCACGAAGACCTGTGTCACAGGATTCCTTACGAGTGGTCTTAAGTCTGACAGAGTATAGTGCGATTTTCTCGAATGGAAATAAACATTCCCTTAGCGAGACCTGACAAGAATCACAAATTTAGTATTTAAAGTCGAACACTATTCTCTCCTGCCCCTTTGGCCACTCGGGCACCCCCGCATATTACTATATTGAATCATACACTTAAAAGTTGAAAATAACTCGACTTGTCTGTGAGATGTGGAAGTTATCAAGAATTAAATCCCCTAATTATAATTTATATGTTTATTATTAATTCATAACATCTGGAATTGATATTAATGATATTAAAACAGCAATAACGTATTTGTTAATAATCGGATGAAAGATGACAGACAATAAAATAGAAACAGTTATCGATAGTTTGGTAGCTCTGGTGAATGCAAAAGGAGAAATTAAACTAGATGATGCATCCCGGGAATTGGGTATCAATAAAAAATCCTTGGAGCATTGGGCAAAAATACTTGACCAACGTAAAGTTATCAGATTAGTTTAT
>DAOVSA010000145.1 GCA_030633635.1 Candidatus Altarchaeota archaeon | reverse complement strand
TAATTTACCTCCTTATTCTTGCGAGCATTTCATATAACTCGTTTATATCCGCAGTTAATTGCGTATATACCTCCAAAATGGTGTTATATCTGAAGTATACTTTAGTTATACTTCTCTATAACATCCCAATTCATTGTATTTACATTAAGAATTTATCTTTTGATGTCAAGAGTAGAGTGACATCTGACTGCCCGCAAAATTTTAAATGTTGCCCATCTTTTAGGAGATGATTTAAAGGGCAAATTATCAGAAATCGTTTGACTTTCAAAAAATTTCCATTATAATATAAAAAATTGGGGGCTATTCTTGGTATTTAGTAAGAGACACTATAAATATTAGAAAGGAGGTATTATGCAAAAAAGAAAACCGATAATCGTGGTGAGCGGAATTGCACTTTTGATGCTCTTGTTAGTTTTTTCCATATTTAATACAGGTTGTGGAAAGGAAGAAGAAAAAATATGCGCTATTTTTCTCTGCATGTTGACTGATTCTTGGCAGGATGCACAACTGGTTTCAGAACCTATTGCAGATCCCGTCCAAGCAGAGGTAAGCATAGAATGGGATACACAATCACATGTTTTCCCCTTTGTGAATTATTGGGGTGGAATAATTTCTTTTAGTGATACCCTCGATTTAGATACTCTTCTGGATTATACTGTAGAACTTACATCTGATGTTGGTGACTGTGAGGGCACAGTGACTCTTCCCGGAGCAACCTCCATTATAGATCCAGAACCCTGGGATACCCTGCCACTTGGCGGGACTGCAACCGTCACCTGGAATGCTGCACAAGAAGCAGATTTTTATTATTTCTCCTATTATCTGGATGCCTATGATGCTTTTGGTTCACATATATCAGGATGGGATTATGATACGATTGGATACATCACTCCTACTTCTTATACCATACCAGCAGCTGTTTTCAATGCTGTTGGCGCTGCCTATTATAGGGTTCATTTTTACGTATATCCCTACTGTGGACCGATACCAACACCTGGACAAACAGCTAATATGAGTGGTTCGGCAAATGGATTCCTTGGAGCGGAAGGTGAGGGTGATCATATATACTTTTGGGTAGGAACGCCAGTTAAGAAAGATACAAAGGGTACACCGGCTTCAGAGATACCCACAGAAAAGGAACGTTTTAATACCTATCTTAAGGCTTTTGGTATAGAATAAGTTATACAGGAATATATAAGTCCCTTTCCATTTAGCCCCCAACTTATTATTTATAATGGGTTTTTTCTTTTAATAGAAATATTTAATCTATTTACACATCAAAATACTAATTGCAAACACAAAAAAAGTAATGACATATAGGGGGATTAGTATTTCTTACTTATTTCCATTTGCTATGAATGAAGTAATGGAAAAGGCGTAACTATCCCATTAAGTACCGTGTCTCTCGGGAGCAATTGACAATACGCAATTAATTCAATATAATTCATGTATAGAAATCAAAATCAGTAGAAAAGGAGGAGTCTTATGAACAGGAATAAAGTACTTATAATTTTTATCTATCTTTTATTCGGGAACGCCTTCATATTTAACAACCCCCTGTTTGCGGGGTCAACAATAAAGGGTGGATTGCCGGTGAGGAACCCGGCAATAGAAAAATATCCAGAGCTCCCATTTCATGGTGTTAGAAATATGTTAAGCATAGAGACGATACTTTCCAGTATCAAAGGTGGTTCTCTGGATGGCCTTCTATTCGATATGAATGATATTACTACCTTACTCGATGGCTCAACAATAGACCCGCAAAAAGTGTATGGCAGTATAGAAGTGGGGCCTTATCCATTCGAATCAAAGGAGGTACACTACACGTATCACAGATTTCGTGCGTTTTCCAGGATAAAGAATGGAAAGGGAATCCTGAGGATTGGATATCTTATGAGGCCGTCCCATAATAGTGAGGATTGGATAAATAATGGTCATGTTGTCGTTCGCATAAATCTCTATCTTGAGACTGAAGCAATAGATAGGAAACTCGGTATCTATGACACGTATGTTTCATTTAGAAGAGAAGGCAATATCTATAAGAGGGTGCCATCAATTATAGAGGGGCCATTTGTTAACCTGTTAATGAGTGATGAGCCAGGTTCAATAGTTATATCTTTCCGGACGGATGAAGATGTTAAGGCGCAGGTTGTACTGAATGATAATAAACTATTCTCTGATAGGGTTCCAATGAAAAGGCATGAGATAAAAGTAACCGGATTAATTCCTGATAAAGAGTATAATTACTATGTACAGATAGATGATATGAAGACCAAGGTGTATTCCTTTATATCAGCACCGCGTCCCGGTAAGGGGGATGTTTGTTTCGCCTATATTGGAGATAGTCGGGAAGGGTTAGGGGGTTGTGAAAATACTTTTATGGGAGTAAATCGGAGGACGCTTGAGAAAATTTCAAATCTTGCCTATCAAAAAGGAGCAGATTTTTTGCTTGTGGGGGGAGATCTCATAAACGGTTACACATCCGTGAAGGAGGATTTCGTAAATCAGCTCTATTTCTGGAAGCAAACCGTCGCCGGTTTTTACCATGAACACCCGATATATACTGGTATGGGAAACCATGAAGCCCTACTTAAGGTGTTTGATGATGGTTCCCGTTATGGTTTATCCCTTGACCGCTGGCCCTATGATACTGAAAGCAGCGAAGCGGTATTTTCTGAAGAATTCATCCATCCGGGTAACGGTCCCAAAGTGGAGGACGCTAGGAGGCCAACTTA
>DAOVSA010000023.1 GCA_030633635.1 Candidatus Altarchaeota archaeon | reverse complement strand
TTATACCTCCGGGGAAGTCGGTTTTAAGGACGAGGATATCGAGAAATTTAGCCGAATTTTTGATTATATCATCCGTTTGAAGGCATTGGAGAGGAGAGGGCTCACGATAGAATATATAGATGTTGAGATGCCCAAATTAGAGGAAAAAATTCCGTTTGTGATGACGCCTTCCGGTATTTCTATCTATGTGCCAAAAATTCTGGTGACCGGACCGTATAATGCCGGTAAATCCACAACCATTCAAGCCTTATCACAGAAGGCGGTTTCTGTTGATGTGTTGGGTACTACTGTGTGCTTGGATCATGGTTATGTCGAAAGAAAAGGTTTCAGTGTCGATTTATTTGGAACTCCCGGGCAGGAAAAATTTGATTGGATATTGGATATGTTATCCAAGACCATCTTTGGGGTTATCCTGGTCGTTGATTCAACAAAACCAGAAACCTTTTCAAGGGCAAAAGAGATGTTAGAGAAGGTCAGACATAGAATCATCCCGGTGGGGGTTATGGCAAACAAACAAGATTTACCCGATGCATTATCGCCTGCGGATATAGAAAAAGAAATTGGATTCAAGACTATTGGAACTACTGCCACTACAGGAGAAGGTTGTGATGAAGTATTGGAAGATTTATTCCAAGAAATATTAAAAAAAGAGTTGTGGATGGAATACTTACGAAAATCAGCTTAAAATGGCCAAAGAACAAGAACTAAAGGATATTTTAGACAGATTTAAAGCGCTAGGTGATGTTATAGGGGCAGCTATAGTTAGAAGAGACGGCTTAATGATATGTTCCGGTTTGCCGCAAGAAATTAATTCAAGGGCCGTTTCAGCCATGTCTGCGGCGATGGTGGGTACCGGAGAGACGGTTTCAAAAGAATTGGATATCGGTAACTTAAAGCAGATCGTTGTTGAGAGTAAAAAAGGTAAATTGGTATCTGTTGGTGCTGGTGAAGATGCCATATTCGCTGCTTTAGTAAGAGAGAATGCAAACATTGGTTTGATCATGTTGGAGATGGAAAGAGCGGCTAAAAAGTTGGGAAGAATCATTTAAAATTAAAATATCATTTAAAATTAAAATGTACGATTATCAAAAGGTGCTAAAGGAGAGGATAGAGGAATCCGAAGAATTTAAGAGGAAATATGAGAAACTTAAAGGTCTTAGGGAAAAGGAAATAAAGGAATTTGGATTGGAATTGGTGGGTGAGCCAGAGATTGGGAGGGTAACTCTGGGCACAGAAGGGGTTTTATTATTCAGGTTACTAAGATTTGGGTTGTTTAAGGAACTTAATTTTATATCTGGAAGTAAATTTGCGAACGGAATGGTTTATAGAGGTGGTATCGATATCGGGCGGGCATTAATCGAAACTGATAATTCAAATAATTTAGATCAATTTTTGACTTCATTAGCCGAGTTATATAAGGAATCAGAGATAGGTATACTCTCAGTTATCAAAAAATCGGATGAGTTCCTGGTAATACGGATGGATGAATGTATCTCCTCAGCGGGTATGTTGAATGTGGGCAGGGCGATCTGTTATTTTGAGGCTGGAATTATCGCCGGTGCTCTAGAGGTATTCTTGGGAAGTTATGTAGATGTTGAGGAGGTAAAATGCTGGGGTAAAGGTGATGAATATTGCGAGTTTGAGATAAATTTGAGACACATATCCGAAGAGGAGGTAACAAACAGAAGAAATATCAGAGAAAGCGGGGAAGGTAGGGTACATGATAGAAACGTTCGTGGTTAGATTAGATCTAATTGAATCAAGTACTGTTAACTCTGATATCGGTCTGAGTGGTGCGTTTAGTTATCTATCATCCAGTATTATATGATCCATCATTTTTGTTCCCATCTCTCATATAATTTATGCTCTACCCCCAAGGAATCCAGTATCTTCCCAACGACGAAGTCAATAAGGTCGTCGATACTCTTTGGTTTATGATAAAAACTTAAAAGCGGGGGAATTATTATTGCCCCGGAATCTCTTGCACTAGCCAGATTTTTCAGGTGTATTGAATTTAGCGGAGATTCTCTTGGCACCAGTATAAGTTTCTTATCTTGTTTCAAGCAAACATCCGCGGCTCTGGTTATTAAACTATCAGAGTAACCATGTACGATTGCTGCAAGTGTTTTCATAGTACATGGAGCGATTACCATGCCCTCCGTGCAAAATGATCCGCTCGATAACGGCGCAAATAAATCCGAGTTATTGTAATAATAGCTTGCCAATCGCTTGACGTAGTCAATGCCACGACCAGTTTCCATTTCCAGTATCTTTTTGCCAACTTCACTCACAATCACGTGTGTTGTTACGTTTTTTTCCTTTAAGATCTCCAACAGGCGTAACCCGATGATTGATCCGGATGCCCCGGTTATCCCAACTATGACTTGCATTTTAATTTAATGATTTAGTTTCAAAATGAATAAGATAATGATAAAATGAAAGATGAAAAAGAAAAATTTATATGTGATTTCTGTACTCGGTGAAGATCGGCCGGGTTTAGTCGCGGGATTGACCCGGGTGTTGGCCAAGGCAAGTGCAAACATCATAGATATAGATCAAAGTGTTTTAAGGGGATTATTCGCTATGTTTATGGTGGTTGATTACTCAGATACAATAATTACATCATCTGAGATAAATTCTGCCCTGTTCGATCGGGCAAAAGAACTCAACACCACTATAGAGATAAAACCCTATTCAGAGTATATCTCAAAGGAACTCCCACAGGAAGCTAAGAATCATATGATAGTTACCTTGCTTGGTAAAGATAAACCAGGGGTAATCTATATATTTTCCAACTTGTTCTGCTCTCTAGGTGTGAATATAGAACGTATCCGGATGATTGCAAGGGGAGAACTAATCGTAATGGAATTTTTGGTTGATACAAGGGATGTTAGACTCAAAGACCAACTCCAGGAAACCGCCGAACGGGTAGATATGGATATAGTATTCCAATCTAAGGACATATTTAATGGGGCAAAACGTATGGTTGTTTTTGATATGGATAAAACCTTGGTGGATGTGGAAATAATAGATGAAATCGCGCGAGTTGCGGGGGTCGAAACCGAGGTAAAGAAGATAACTGAAAGTGCGATGCAAGGTGATATAGAATTTAAAGATGCACTTAGAAGAAGGGTTAAATTACTCAAAGGATTGCCCGTGGGTATACTAGAAGAGATCGCCGATAATATCAAACTAACCTCCGGGGCAGAAGATCTAATCCTGACCTTAAAAGACCTTGGGTACAAGACCGCACTAATAAGCGGGGGGTTCAGCTTTTTTACAGAAAAATTGAGGGAAAAATTCGATATAGACTATGCTTTTGGCAACGAGCTTGTGGTTAAGAACGGAAAATTAACAGGCGAGGTTAAAGAGCCGATAATAGATGCCAAAGAGAAGAGAGAAATTCTGATAAAAATCGCTAAAATGGAAAATTTAACCATGGATGAGATAATAGCGATTGGTGATGGTGCCAATGACAGATATATGATAGATGATGTCGGTCTGGGCATAGCCTTTAATCCCAAGGGCGTTTTAAAGAAATTTGCAGATGGAGTAATCACACAGAAAAATATCGCGGGAATATTGTATTGTCTGGGGGATTATAGAGAGAAGGTTTTGAAGGATGAAAAATATAAATTATTATAATCCCATTTGATCTATTATGTTTAGCCGACAAAGAGATTAAAACGAGGAAAAAAATAAACGAGGAAAGAAAAATGATAATGACCAAAAACATTATAACCATAGATAAGGATCAGAACTTGAAAGACGCGCTGAGACTTATGGAAAAATCCAGGATATCCAGATTATTGGTGACCGAAGGGGGCGAGATAGTTGGGATAATAACCGAGGAAGATATTGCAAATAGACTTGGAACCGGAAAAGAAAGAAAACTTAAAACCGAACACATCCATGTTTCCGGGGCGATGACCCGGGACTTAAAAGTGATTTCAAGTGATACGGGGATAAGGGAGGCGGCGAGGATTATGTTGGAAAACAAATTTTCTTCTCTACCCGTAGTAAGTGACGGAAAAATAATCGGTCTGGTGACAAAGACCGATCTGATAAGGAATCTAGTCGAATCTGAGAGAAAGGTTGGGGAGTTTTATACTTCCCAGCCCATATCTGTTTCTGCAGGGGACACCTTGGTATTTGCGAGGAAATTAATGCTTGAGAAAGGGATTCACAGGTTATTGGTGACAGATGATGAGTTATTGGCTGGGATTTTAACGGAGAGAGACATTGCCAAAGGATTGAAAACCTTCAGAAAAGCTATAGATAAGTACATACAGGCAGATATAAAGAGATTAAAGGTAGAGCATGTGATGACCTCAGATCCAATAACAATTAAACCGGAAATGTCCGTTAAAGAAGCGGTAAGTATCATGCTTGAAAATAAAATATCGGGAATTCCAGTTGTGGGCGAGGATTTCGGGATATTAACCAAGACAGATCTGGTGAGGGGAATCTCTGAGGGTTTATTGCCTTAAAAGCCTTAAAACTTAAAATTACGCCGAATATCCTCCCCAAATCTCGACGATTTTTATGCTATACATTAAATATAGATTAAAATTTGTTAACAAAAGAAATAAGAGATTACTAGGTTGTGTATGGTGATAATAGATTGCGACGTGATGATAATAAAATGGTCAACTGAGCTAAGCGATAGCTGTGATGATGCCTATGAGCGCTGATCGGTGTAAAAGATCTAATATATTTCACCCAATCTACCCTGACGCAACATTTTTCTATGGAGCGGCAGTGGCGTTTATCGCCACCGGATTTTGATCACATGCCATTATCGAAGGCTTTCCTGAGATGTGTGATCACTTTTTCCCTTTTTTACCTTCCAACTTCTTCACATGCGCTTCCAACTTCTCTATACGCTCTTCCAACCTTTTTATATCCTTTTTTGATGCCACACCTTTCTCTTTTAATGTTTCTCGAGTTCTCTCATCGATTCGCTTTATCAAGTCCTTTCTCTGCTCTTCTGATTTCTCCAATAGTTCTTTAACGATAGCTTTCCCCTCTTCTTTGTTGATATCCCCTTTTTTAATGAAATCTCCCACTATCTGCTCTGCTTTCTCTTTTGTAAGGGTGGCAATCCCTATCCCAAAAAGGCCCAGTTTTTTTACGTAATCCGACATGGTAGTAGTAGCCATATTTTAGTATGTGAATCTGTATATAAAAATATATAGATTAAAGTCATTTATCATTCTCATTTATTCTTCCGAGTACGAGTTTTATATCTGTCTCTATAATACTTAAGCGGGTGTTTTACTCCACAGTCTCTAACACAGAGACCGTAAGACTTTATCTTAGGGCAGCCCGGGCAGGAATATCTCACGCCGGATCTCTCACCAGACAAGAACTCCATCTGGTAGCGGGTTTTGTTTTCATCATATCTCGGAAATACTGAAAAGATCTTACAAATGTCTTCGGTATTCAAACCCAGGTTTATGAAAAATGTTGCCAGGATAAACATCGAGTTATGTGACACGCTGCCCATCTCGAGTGATTTTAACATACCCAAGATACAGGGGGGTAAAAAGTTTTCATCGATCTGTTCGATCTTTACGCTTGAGAATCCGGTTATTGTGGAATTTAATCTCTTTGCGATCTCTTTAAAGTCGCCTGGGATTCTTCTCACATCTATTGGCTCCATAATCTTCAGTCTTATTGCCTCTCTGAGTAGAATTAAATCGTCCCCTTTTTTTAACTCGACATAACCTGAGTCAACTTGCCGGTTGACCAGTTTCCATTCTGGTTTGTATTGTGACAGAATAGAGATGAGTTTTAAGTATTTCAAGAAGTGGATCTTGCCCCCCTCTATTCCAAGATCCATCTCATCCATAATCCTCTTCACGTTGGCTTGGGTTTCAGGTTTTTTTGTTTTAGATGTTAAGAATTTATATGCCTGCTCAGCCTCTGCCGTAGCATATTTTCTCATTAAGTCCCTACTACCTGTTAGATTAACCAGAATCCTGGCGATGGGATAACTTAAAAGACTGAGTTGCATTGAGGTCTCATCATCCATATCTGGATTAATTTTGCCGTTTAATGCATCGTTCACCCTTTTTTCTCCCAGATCAATACTTGCAGAGTATATGGGGTGTTTTCTTATGTCATAAATTGTTAAATTTAATGAGTCGAGATACTCCTTTGCTTCTTTACTGAACGGGTATTTCACCAGAAATTTCAGGTCCATAGATTAATATTTGAATGAAAATGAAAAACAGACACTAAAAAAGATCGTTCAGTTTTTCTTTTTCCACCCTCCCATGGCACCGAGAATTTTCTCTCTATTCTCTCCCTGTGCAGGTTATTATAACTGCAAATGGGATTAGTGGGTTATTTCTCCAAATGACTCCCTGATAGAGTTATATTTGGAGAGAAAATCAAGCATTGGTATTAATTGGGTTAGCTGAAGCTATCTGAATTCCCCCGAAGGGTTTCTTGTTAATAGTATCACAGATCATATCATCATTTCCAACAAAATTCATTTTATTCATATTGTAAGACATTCACTGGCTTCAGTTGAGCGACATGTCTTGCCGGTAGAATTATTCCCACTGTCCCGATATTATCTATTTTTATATAGAAGGTAATAATTAACAAAACAATGGGTGATTTAAAATGGGACATTTGGTTAAAAACAAACATCTAAACTATTGGCTGTGTGGACTGGTTTTTGTTATCGTTTTCTCAATCGTCCTCGGTGCAATAAATTGGATAACGGAGGCTGTAGGCGCTGTTGCAGGGATCCTAGGATTTATTGCATACATAGCCATTATGCCATACGTTACTGGATACTTGGTGGATTATGTCTCCGATAGGTGGATGGATTAGCATAAACTAAAACTTATCCAAGAATTTCAGAAAGACGTCCTTGTATTGGTCGATCTTCTTAAGTCCTTTAGAGGTGAGTCTGTATACCTTCTTTGGAGGGTATTTGGTGGCATCTTCTTTTACGGATATGATTCCTCTCCTTTATAGTTCATTTAACAGAGGATATATCCTGGAATAAGAAATCCTGAACCCGTATTCTGATTCAACGAACTTGCAGATATCATAGCCCGATGAGTCTGGATTTGCCTTAAAGAATAGTAAGGCATATAACTCCGTAAAACTCTTGATCCATTTCTTCGAGATTTTTATTTCCTCACCAATCTGTTTATTTGTTTTATTATTCCCCAAGTTCATCCCCTCTTAATTAATCTTAAAATCCTCTTTCGTTTAATAAATAATAGTGAAATAATCAGTAATATCAACAAGATAAATACAAGTCTATGATAGTTGCTATAGTAGTTACATACCAGTTTCCATATCTCTCCCTCTATATCCCTCTCATAAACCATCAGGGAAACGGCATCCTTCTCGATATATTCGTTATCCTCCTGGTCCCTGTATCTTATTTTTATATCCAATCCGTAATTTTTTACATCAGCGATTGGATTTACCTCAACATTCAAGAACGCAGTTTTTATCTCGTTTGGTTCGAGTTCTCCCAGGAAGTCTGCTTTTCTGTCTGTTGAAAACGGCCACACTGGGTCTAATTCGATCCATACAAATTTTGCAGTCTCGGCTCCATTATTCTTCGCATATGCCTGTATCTTTGATTCCCGCCCCAATCGGAGTGTATCTATTGATTCTACCCGTACAATCTCCAAATCAGGTTTTTTCTCGATAAACAGGTATTGGGTAACTTGATCCGCTCTCCTAACACCATACCTATCCAGAAAACTGACATTAATCCTAATTGGATGAAAACCAAAGGATGCATTCTTAC
>DAOVSA010000160.1 GCA_030633635.1 Candidatus Altarchaeota archaeon | reverse complement strand
TTCGATTCACCTTTGGCTTTTGCTCGGCGGAATATCTCCGGATGTCTGTCTTGGTTCATTCCGTCAGATCTAATATTAAGATTTAATAATCCACGACCCATAAAAATTCCTGCGAGTGTTGCTTGGGTGTTATTGATTACAAAGTCGAGTGGAACTTTAAACATTTCTGACAGTGTGCTGATATTCCCCCAGTAGATATCAGCCAATCCAAATGTGCGACGGATATCATCTTCATTGTGTTGTTTTAATGTTTCTTCATCGACATCATTAGCAGAATTGGTCATATCTACTTTGACCCACGATTCACCTTCTATTCCAAAAAACTCACAAACAGTTTTCATTTTTCTGTTCTTTATACCGAAAATTGTCTGATCTGAGTTCACGGAATCGAGCAAATCCCAAAGAACCCTTCCGCCAACCACCATTTTCACATTTCGATCTCGTTCTCCTTTGTAATAAACCACTCTACCATCGCGTGATAGTTTTTTATAATCAAGTTTATGAAATTTGCAACGATCAATAATTCGTGTAAAATCAAAATCGCGATGATAATAGCCTACGATGATATCCGGATCAACAGATTCTACAGAATCAAGGAACCACTCCAAAATCTCGCGTTCTCCTCCTCCTTGTTTGCTGTGTACTTCTCGATCATTCGATGCCCAAGCTATGGAAGTTATAATTTTCTTATCTATATAATTATCCATCAATGTTTCTATATCCATATACATGAAGACTAATTCGTTCGTATTAGGATATTGAGTAATAAAATTTGGTTTGTCTATAAGAATTCTATCTATATATTTAGTGTGATTTTCCATTACTGCATTAACTATACGTTGGTGACTGTCAAGCCCTCCGCGGTTAAGTGATTTATTAATCTCATTTATATATGAAACATTAGGTACTTCATATTTGTATACTTTGTGTTCTTTGAGATCACTCAAAAGCTTTACGGTTTCTGGTGTTTCGATGATATCTTCCGCCATTGAGAAATCGAGCTGCCGTTTTGCATAAAAGTACGGTAAAAACGGAGCATCAACTATCGTCTTCTTTCCGTTATGATAGATAGACATCATCTGTTTTTCAGTGGCTTCATCAATAAACGTTTCGAGTAAAAGTGGTATATTCATATTATCACCTATAAATCTACCATTTTTATTCTATCTGGATAAAGATAACCCATTATCAAATCTTCCCAATATTGCCTATTACGTCCAGTTTTCATGTGACATGATCTACAGACTGGTACAAATTCGCAACTCGAATCACAAAGACAATTTTTATCATAATTCACATGATGAACTGATAATTTTTCATTATTTTCTTCTTCTGTAATTCCACAAATAAAACATCTTCTGCCAAATAAATCTCTAATCATTTCTTTAAATTCGTTATTAAACTTCTCACAATATTTACCATAAGAAAGTCCACCTTGCCAGTTTGGAGAATTTTCGCCACTTTTATTTTCTGACCACCATTTACTTGAACATAAAACTGAACAAAATCTTAATCTTGATAAGCTTGGATAGGTAAAAAATATATCACCACAGTACTCACAAATCTTTTCTATCTTACCTTTATATGCTCTCCCATTTTTTCCGATTAAATTTTCAGATTGCCATTTACCATAACATTTTCTTGAACAAAATTGTCGTGTTGATGTAAATATAACTTCATAATCTTTGTTGCAATATTCACATTTTCGAATTTCTCTTGCTTTGTAGTGTGCGCACAAATTACCTTTGTATGTAACTGATTTGCTTTTGTCGGAACATACTTTCGAGCAAAATTTGGCAGTTTCACTCCGATAAGGTTGAACTTCAAATTTAGATCCGCACCATCCACAAATTTTTGTTATTCGTTTTAATGACATTTTCTTGCCCTTGCGGTTATGGTGATTAATGTACTTATTACCTTTCTTCTCTACCCTTCCACCGCACCCACATTCGCATAATGGAAGTTCTTCTTCGTTCATTTTCTTACCTCCTTGATCCAAAGATGTGAATTTTTCATCAATCCTTTATCTTCAAATTCTGCAATAAACTCTTTCGCTTCTCCTAATGTATCATATCGACCCAATACCATATCGTTTACTTTGTAATCATTGATCAAATTTGTCATTACTTGGAATTTTGTCACTGATTCATCTACTGCAATCGAGAAGTATGTTACATCGTCCTTGTGGCGTTTTCCGAATTCTATTCGATCTCTATTACAATCATCGTTATTTATTTGGATTGCAAGAGATCGTATGAGGAGGAGGGCTTCGGATTTCGTGGCGTTCACCATAAACTGCCCAGGTTTGTATTCTGTTATTCGGGGCATATCATTTCATCTCCTTCAGGATATTATCTTTGGTCTTAAGTTGATTCATCCTGAAAAGTGCACATCTTATTTGTATCATGGGATTTGCTCCTTGCGAGATCTTCCAATCTCCATCAGCCAGCATCATAACAGCCGGGAGTGCAGTAGGACT
>DAOVSA010000181.1 GCA_030633635.1 Candidatus Altarchaeota archaeon | reverse complement strand
GGTGATCCCCAGTTTATACTTTATATGCAGGTCAGATGTCGGTGCAACCAGAAATACGGAGTCCACATCACATTCAAGTGCTAAATCAATATCGTTCTTTAAAATTCTGGCAAAACTCGCGATTTCAGCATTAAGTCCTTCTTTTGCGATTCTCTTGATGCCCTCCCTCTCGCCCTCACTTGTTATCGCAGACCCGGCTTCGATGATATCGACACCCAGATCATCCAAAGCCTTTGCTATAGTTAACTTATCCTCCGCAACAAGAGAAACCCCCGGGGTTTGCTCTCCATCCCTAAGTGTCGTATCCAAGACTTTGATCTCTTCACCCATTTTATGTGATTTAAAATAATTAGATTAATGAGCAAATAAATTATATCTTTATTTATATCTTCAATTCAAAACCAAAAAATGATTCAGGAAAATTTTTCGGAGTGGTATCACCAGATCTTGGAAGATGCTGAGATCCTGGACTCCAGATACAAGATCAAGGGGATGCCGATATACCGGGGATGGGGTTTGTTTATAATCAAAACCATGCAAAGAGAACTCGAACGAATGCTGGAGGAAGATGGGCATGAGGATGTTCTATTTCCCGTTTTGATCCCAGCAGATGTTTTGGGAAAGGAAACTGAACACATCGCAGGATTTGAAAGTCAGGTTTTCTGGGTCACTCATGCAGGATCAAATGAACTGGAACGAAAACTGGCATTAAGACCGACATCTGAAACCCCTATCTATGATATGTTCTCTCTGTGGATCCGCTCACATACAGATCTGCCCCTAAAGGTTCATCAGAGTTGTTCTGTATATAGATATGAAACCAAACATACCAGACCGTTAATTCGCGGCAGGGAATTTTTGTGGAATGAGGGTCATTCTGCACATGAAAGTTTGGATGACGCTGAAAAAAATATAGATGCCATTAAAAAAATTTATTCTATATTAATTCAAGAGTTCCTATGCATTCCTTTTATCACGGATCGCAGGCCCGATTGGGATAAATTCCCGGGGGCACATTATTCTCTTGCATTTGACACATTAATGCCGAATGGAAAAACCCTCCAGATTGCTACGGTGCATAACCTTGGACAGAATTTTTCAAAGGTTTTTGATATAACATTTGAAACCGAGAAGGGAACCCATGAGCACGTGTATCAAACCTCATACGGACCGAGTTTTGGCAGGTTGCTCGCCGCGTTGATCTCAATCCATTCCGACAAAAAGGGATTGATTCTGCCGCCACAAGTTGCCCCAATCCAGGTTATATTAATCCCCATACTATTCAAGGAATCGGAGAAAAAAAGGATTTTAGAGTATACTTCAAAGATCAAGTCCAGACTTGAAAAATTAGGGGTGAGAGTAAAAATAGACGATGGAGAAGGAAGACCGGGTGCAAAATTTTACTACTGGGAAATGAAGGGCGTTCCACTCAGACTTGAGGTGGGTCCAAGGGATTTAAAGGGGAAAAAGATCACCATTGTCCGACGGGATACCGCAAAGAAATCTGAGATCGATTTTGATGGTATTGAAGATGTATCTAATATTCTCACAGATATAAAGAACAACATGAGAGAAAAAGCGGAGAAGAAGTTCAGGGATAGCTTTTATGAAGTAAAAACCACGGAAGAAATCAAAGAATATCTCGATAAAGGAATTGTTACAGCTGGATGGTGTGGTAATAAAGAATGTGCAGAAGAAATAGAGGGATACGGAAATATTTTATGTGTGACCGATGATTCCGGGATATGCGCGGTTTGTGGTAAGGGAGGCAATGAAATCAGAGTTGGGAAGAGTTATTGATACTCGTTCTTCAACAACTCCAAATTATTTCTACTACGGATAAAAAAATAT
>DAOVSA010000065.1 GCA_030633635.1 Candidatus Altarchaeota archaeon | reverse complement strand
TATCGTTGAGCCTGAGGGAACCACAAGGGAGATTGTTGAAAATGGGGTTCTTGGTAAGGACAACAAGGAAATTTCAGTTGATGCAAAACTTCCAGGCAGTACTGTTGCGGATTCCGGCAAGGTGTTTGCAAGCATTACGCCAAGTATTGTCGGGCAGTCAATAAACGGCGTCGAGGATCTTCTTGGTATGCCTTACGGATGCGGGGAGCAGAATATGATGCTTTTCGCACCGGATGTTTTAATTTTAAGATACCTCAAGGCTATAAACCAGTTAAATCCCGAAATCCAGGCAAAATCGGAAATCTTTATAAACACCGGCTACCAGAGGCAACTTACATTCATGCACAAGGACGGCAGTTTTTCCGCATTCGGTGAAAGCGATGAGTCAGGGAGTCTGTGGCTTACTGCATTCGTTCTTGGAACATTTGCAGATGCAAGAGACATAAAGGAAATTGACGAGAATGTATTGGACAATGCAGCATCCTGGATAGCAGATCATCAGAATGATGACGGTTCATGGGATGTTATTGGTTTTATTTGTCATCAGGAGATAGTTGGTGGATCAGGAAGCGGGTATCCGCTCACAGCGTATGTCACCCTCGCACTTAGTGACTACGAAAATTCCGATCCGGATGTTTTGGATAAGGCAATAAAATACCTCGAAGATAATCTTGATGAAAACAAGGATGACTCTTACGCACTTGCAATCTCTGCACTGGCGCTTCAAAGACTGGATAGCGACAGGGCAGACGATGCACTTGGTATGCTGATGGAACTTGCAAAAGAGGATGAAAACGGGATTTACTGGGGAAGCGATGCTGTTATGAAATGCGAGTACTACAGGTGTCCTGCGAGCAGCCAGAATGTTGAGCTTACCTCGTATGCAGCCCTTGCGCTCATGGAGGCAAACGATGCCCGTGCAAGTGATGCAGTTAAATGGATCTCTGCACAAAGAAATTCACGCGGCGGGTTTTCATCCACCCAAGACACGGTAATGGCATTTAAGGCACTGATAAATGCTGCATTGATGCAGGGCAGGGATATTGATGCCGAGATTTCAGTTCTCGTGGACGGAGAGGAGATCAAGAAATTTGTCGTGAATTCAGACAACTTTGATGTCTTCCAGATGATTGAAATTTCCCCTGGAATAGAAAAAATTGAATTAAAGTTCTCAGGCAGCGGAAACGTCAATTACCAGATTGTGAAGAAATTTAATGTTCTGCTCCCGGAAATTCCAGTGGAAACAGACCTTGCGCTTCAGGTAAACTACGACACAGAGGATATAGAAGTAAGTGATATGATCGATGTAAATGTGAAGGTTAAATATAGCGGGCTTTCGAAGTCAACGGGAATGATGATTATCGACGTCGGCGTCCCGACTGGCTTTTCCCCTGTTATTTCAACACTTGACGAACTTCTGGAATACGAGAAAATAACAAGGTATGAGATTGCGGGAAGGAAAGTAATAATCTATGTCAATGAACTCCCGAGAGGCGAGGAGCTTGAATTTGAATTTAAAATGATTGCGAAATTCCCTGTTAAAGCACAGATTCCAGACAGCAAGGCGTATTCCTATTACAACCCGGAGGTTAAGGGTGAAGTCAAGGGTGGAAGGATTGAAGTGACGGAAGGATTGAGGTGAAATAGTACATAATAGTATATTAATGGATACTAAACAACAATGGGATACTAAACAACAATGAAGTGAAATAGTATATTAATCTAAACAACAATGAAAACAATGAATAAAAAAATTAAAAAACATGGATGGACTTTATTATGTCTCGGATTAATGCTAATATCCACGATAACTGTTAGCGGTGATGTAAGCAGTAGATACATACACGAGCAAGATTATTACAGCGTAATTTATGATGACGACGGCGATGCAATCGTTGCCGCAAAGTTAATTGTGCAAAACACACGCATGGATGACCTGCAAAGGATCGAGTTGGAAATTCCAGGACACGTACTCCTGTATAATCTGATTCAGGAGGTGCCCGGGGAGAACTATGGCAAAAGTACTTTCTACCCGGTGGAATATGACAAAGAAGAAACCAACACATCTGTCCTCCTGACACTACACCTTTCCAAAAAAATCGAATCCCAGGGGAGGGGAACGATTCTTTTGCTTTATAAAATTCCGACGGGTACCAAAAAAGGGTTTTTGGGTGTTCATGAGTTTGATTTTGAAACTATAATCGATAAAAACGCCGCCTGGATCCAATATGCCAGAATAGCCATAACTGTGCGGCAGGGACTGTATTTGAAGGGAGGTAGAACAACAAGTAGATACGAACCATATTATTTCGCAGATGTGCAAACCGTACATGTCACTGCCGAGGGAATAAAGAGCACTACACTATCTGATTTTTCCCGAAGGATAACCTATGCAGATGGTCTAACCAGGACTGCGTATGATTTGGATCCATTCGAAAGTTTTCATGTTAGGGGGAACTATGCTAATGCACGATGGAAATTGCATATTCAGGCTATTTTAGTCGTACTTGTGGTTGTAATCCTCGCACTTACGATTCTAAAGGTATTTTTATGGAAAACGATGAAAAAGATGTTTAAATTGAAATGCTTCGATGTAAAAAATAAAACCATCAGCGCAAGGGTGATTAGGTCTTGTGCATTAGGATTCATATCTGCCTTATCAACCACTATTGCATGGTTATTTATCAAATCTTTGGGTGAATGGCTGAATAGCGGGATGAATTATCAGTATAGCGAGTTTATAATGCCCCTGTTTCTCTTAATGAGTGGGATAATCATTCTTCTATCGCTGTTTGGATCGAGTGCATACGCTGGAAGCAAATATGGATTTTCAGAGGGAATATTGGCCCTGATTATGACGGCTCTGTGGCTTTTTATGTTTTTAATTGTCTTTGCACTGCTTACCAAGGTCTTTTCAGATGGTCCGTATCCGTATTATTATTTATCCGCATTATTATCCTGACTTAATAAAAATTGAAGAAAATTGAAAAAATAAAATTAAATATGAAAAAATTAAATATGAAAAAAATAATTGACCGTGGGATAGTCGGGTTGGGAGTTAGGTTATCTGTTTTGTTTATCCTTGTACTTTTATCAGCATCAAATGTCCATGCAGACGGCATAATAATACCGGACCCCATACCTGACATGCCCCATTATACGCCCCAATTAGCGATTAAATACCATCACGTGAACGTTACCATAGACAATCAGTATGCCAGGACCGATATCGATCAGGTGTTCGAAAACGAATTTCACAGGGATCTGGAAGGAACCTATATATTCCCGTTACCTGAGGGCGCAAGTATCTCAAACTTTGCGATGTTTGTGGACGAGGAAAAACTCGAAGGAGAAATTCTTGAGAAAGACGAAGCCAGGCAAATCTACGAGGATATCGTAAGAAGAATGGAAGATCCCGCATTGTTGGAATACGTTGGGAGGAATATGTTCAAAGCCAGGGTATATCCGATTCCGGCCAATGGGGAAAAACGTATCCAGATGGGATACTCCGAGGTAATAACCTGCGATTCCGGCATCTGTAAGTATTTATACCCCCTAGACGCGGAAAGATTTTCTTCAAAGCCGCTGGAAGATGTCACAATCTCCGTAAAAATACGTTCAAAACAACCGATCAAGGCGGTATACTCGCCATCGCATGAGATCAGGGTTAAGAGAGTAAATGACTACGAGGTTGAGGTCAGTTACGAAGAAACCGACGTAAAACCGGATAAAGATTTCTTGCTGTACTACACAATATCAGAGAAGGATTTTGGAATAAACCTGTTGACCTATCGCGATGTGGGTGAAGATGGTTTCTTTATGTTGATGATCGCACCAAAACAGGAGATACCAACGGGGGAAATAATTACAAAGGATATAGTATTTGTTTTGGATACCTCTGGCAGTATGTCCGGGACAAAGATAGAACAGGCAAAAAATGCGTTGAAATTCTGCATAAATGGGTTAAACGAGGAAGATAAATTTGATATAATCGCCTTTAGCAGTGAGATCAACAGATTCAAAGGTGAATTAATCCCGGTCAATTCGGACAACACTGCAGCGGCAATAAACTTTATAGATTCAATCGTTGCAAGCGGTGGAACAAATATCAACGATGCATTACTTGATGCCCTGAAACTTGAACCAAGTACAGTTGTTTTTATCACGGACGGTAAACCAACCGTTGGAACGACAGATATGGAAGATATCTTAAGTAACATAGGGAAGGTGTCCAAAGATACGAGAATTTTTGTCTTCGGTGTGGGCTATGATGTCAACACACATCTCTTAGATAAGATATCTGAGCAGAATAGCGGGATATCCGAGTATGTACGGCCAGAAGAAGATATTGAGGTGAAGGTATCCAATTTCTACGCCAAAATCAAAAATCCCATATTATCGGATCTAACCATAGATTTCGGAGGCATTGACGTGATTGATAGATATCCAAAGACATTACCGGATCTCTTTAAGGGATCCCAACTCATCCTATTTGGAAGGTATCGCGGTGATGGGGATGCAGTCATCAAACTAACGGGTGAAATCGGAGATGAAGAGAAG
>DAOVSA010000011.1 GCA_030633635.1 Candidatus Altarchaeota archaeon | reverse complement strand
TATACTAATTTTGTTTATCTTATATCAAAAAAAAATTATATATTTATAGTTAAAATACATATAATATAATAAATATAATAACATTTAAAAACCAGGCACATAGACACATAAAATCGTGATTCAGATGAGTTTCCGACTACAGATACGGTGCATTGAAAAACCACTTGAAGGAGATATAGATGCAGATATTTGCTGGATATGCAGATCTCTTGGATTTTATGAGGATAAAGATAAGGATAAGACCGCATCCCAGATATTTAGAAAACTGCTGGAATGCGCAAGAAATGGGGAAAAAGTATCGAGTAATGATATTGCAATCGCGATAAGAATGTCCAGAGGTGCGGTAGTGAATCATTTGAACAGATTGATACAAGCTGGTCTGGTTACCCGGTCCGGAACAAAATATGGACTTCGGGGTGGAAGTTTATATAGAACTATAAAGGAGGCAGAAAGGGATACCTTGAGGATTTTTGAGGATCTCAAGGAAACGGCTATAGAACTAGACAAAAGAACAGGTTTTCCAAGCATTAGAAAATGAATAAATGTCCAGACTGTGGGAGTGAGAGAATAGTAAGTGATTACAGGCACGGTGAGGTATTTTGTAGAAATTGTGGTTTGATTTTAGAGGATACTTTTTTCGATTTTGGCCCGGAATGGAGGGCTTTTGATGAGGATCAAAAGTCAAAGAGAGCAAGAACCGGGGGTCCGGTAAAGTTCGCGAAGATGGGCAAAGGCCTGACCACAGAGATTGACAGGTACGACAGGGATATCCGTGGAGGTGCAATCCAACCAGAGAGAAAAGCTCAATTGTACAGGCTTAGAAAATGGCAGCGCAGGTCCAGAATGGCAGATTCTGTTCAAAGGAATTTATCCATAGCTTTGCCTGAGTTGGACAGGATGTGTTCTTATTTGAATATCCCCGAGAACATCAAGGAAGAATGCGCGATGTTATACAGAAAGACCTTAAGTAAGGGCCTGATCCGGGGTAGATCAATAGAAAGCATTGTTGCGGCGATAATTTACCTGATATCAAGACAGCATCACAGACCAAAAACACTCGAGGAGTTGGAAGAGGTATCTGGCAAGGATAAAAAAGAAATAGGGAGAAGTTATCGGTTTATATGCAAAAAATTGAAGTTAAAAGCACCAGTGATTGCAGCGATTGATTATGTGCCAAGAATTGCAAGTGAATTGCTGGTGTCCGGTGAAACCATGGCCAAGGCGATTGAAATACTTGAAAAAGCAAGAGAAGAGGGCGTTACAGCTGGAAGAGTGCCAATAACTGTGGCCATAGCGTCGATATATTTGGCAGGAAAATTAACGGGAGACAAACAAACCCAGGGAGAAATCATAAAGTTTCCAGGAATCTCAAAAACCACCATACAGGGCAGGTATAATGAATTGATGGTAGTTGCTAAAAAACATTCGATGATACCTGAGAAATGCCCAACGCCGGTACCTTCATAGCAATATCCGGATCAATAGAGATAGATCAATAGAGATAGATCAATAGAGATAGATCAATAGAGATCCTTAGATCTAAATAGAGATCATCAATTCTTTTTCTAATTTTTTGGATTATGCACCATATCCTCATCCCGAATCTTGATAATATTGACACCCAGATGGATGGTTGCAATCACCCCAAATACTGCCGGAATCCAGAAACCTATGAATCTATCGATTATGGTTGCAGCAGCAGCAGATGCAGGTGATATACCAAGTCCAGTATACAAAGCAATGCTTGTTCCCTCCCATACACCCAGTGCACCCGGTAAAACCGGTAAGAATGATACTGTAATCACAGTAATTTGGACGATTATCACTTCCGGGAATGAAATGGGGATATTAAGCATCTTAAAGAGCACATAGGTTCTAAATAAAGTTAAAAACCATGCAAGTCCAGATAACAGGGTCCCGACGGTCAATATATATTTGTCCCTCATGTTTTCCATTATGGTTTCATGGAACTCATCCAGTATATGATCAATTCGTGAATATGCATTCGTTGCTCTACTCTTAAGAAACGGAATTTTTGATGTTATCCCTAAAAACAACTTAATGATTTTCATAGAAAAATTTTTATTTAAGAATATTGCCATCGTCACGAGGAATGTGATAAACAATAGAAAAGAGATCATAACCAAAAGTAATGCGATATTTGATGACATGCCGTAGGAGAATACAAAGAATATCGCGACTATGCTTATCACAAAGATAGGGGGTATACACAAAAACAGATCCGTAGTAACGCTTGCAAATGATTTTTCAATCGAAATTTTATCGACTTTGGACAATACATATGCCCTAAATGGCTCACCGCCAGCTATACCGACAGGAGTTAAATTATTCATCAAAATTCCAAGCAGATATGTAGAGAATATGTTTTTAAAGAACACGTCTGATTCCCTGAGGATAATCTTCCATTTGAATGCCCACACAAATAGTATGGTGAATTCGATGAGTAATAAGATCGCGAGATATTCTATTCTGAGTTTAGATGCCTCATAAAGTATATCTTTTATTCCGATAAAGTATAATATCCCAATGATTATCCCAATACCTGCCAAGAATAAGGTAATGAATTTGTGATTTCGGGATATTTTCTTGCGGTAATTATCATTCATCCTTAAAAATCTTTTTTATCTTCTCAACAACAACTATTCCGGCGTTTCTCTGTGCTTCACTGGTGGAAGCGCCCAAATGAGGAGTTAATACGATATTATCTAACCCGAAAAGCGGGCTATTAATCGGAGGTTCGTTTTCAAAAACATCTAATGCTGCTCCATAAATCTCTTCATTTTTCAATGCCAAATACAGTGAGTTTTCATTAACTATCCCCCCCCTCGACGTATTAATTAGTATGGCTGAATCCTTCATCAACTTTAGCTCTCTCACGTTGATCAGATTCTTTGTGTCTGGGGTTAATGGCACATGAATGGTGATCACATCAGCACTTTCCAATAATTCATCCAGCTCAACCAGATTTGCATTAAATTCACGTGCATCTTCACTGGTGATGTTTGGATCATCGACTAGTATATCCATACCGAATGATCTGGCTCTCAGTGCAATTTCCTTACCTATGCGACCAAAACCAACTATGCCGAGGGTTTTTCCATACAGTTCCGTACCTATGAACTTATGTCGATCCCACCTCTCGTCTCTCAGGGATTTATCTGCAATCGGAATTTTTCGAAACAAAGAGATTATCAAACCAAAAGCGTGCTCCGCAACGGAAATAGTAACCGATTCAGGTGCATTCACTACCTCAATACCTTTATCCTTCGCAGCACCTACATCGATATTATCCAGACCCACCCCGGCTCTGCCTATCACCTTCAAGTTACTTGCATCTATGAGGGTTTTGGTAACCTGCGTACTGCTTCTAACGATCAATACATCGTATTCTGCTATCCTTTTCATTAACTCTTCAGGTGTTAATCCAAAATCGAGATCAACGTCTGCAAATTTTTTTAATTTATCTATCGCGTCACTATGTATCTTATCCGCAACTAGGACTTTTGGTTTCATCTTTATATCTACTTTACATTTGAAGTTACACGTTAACTATTATTCACAAATTTATTAATAAAGAGGTAATGATTATTAAGAAGAAAAGGACTAAAAGGGACTAAGATGAAGATAATATTGGCATATTCTGGTGGTTTGGATACATCATTGGCAATTCGGTGGTTGCAGGAAAAAGGATACGAGGTTGTGACATTTACGGCCGAACTCGGTCAAAAAGAAGACTTAGAGCAAATTAAAGAACAGGTGAAGCGACTGGATGCAAAACCTTATGTATTGGACCTGAGAGAAGAATTCATAAAAGATTATGTTTTTCCATCCATCAAGGCAAATGCGTTGTATGAGGGAGCATATCCACTTGGAACTGCCCTGTCAAGACCGTTGATAGCAAAACATCTGGTTAAAATTGCAGAAAAAGAAAACGCAACTGTAGTTGCTCATGGTTGTACTGGAAAAGGTAACGACCGGGTTAGATTTGACGTGACGATCAAGGCACTGAATGAAAACTTAAAAATAGTTTTTCCGGCAGTAGAACAGGGATTAAGCAGAGAAGAGGGAATTAAATTCGCAAAAGAACACGGGATAGAAATCGAAGAAACCCTGTACAGTATCGATCAGAATCTGTGGGGTAGAAGCATAGAATGCGGAGTTTTAGAAGATCCTGAGAAAGAACCCCCGGCCGATGCATTCAAATGGACAACTCAACCGGAAAATGCTCCAGATAAACCCAAATATCTGGAAATAGAATTCGAAAATGGAATCCCAACTCAATTAAATGGTGTTGAAATGGGGGGGGTAGATCTGATAGAAACCCTAAATAAAGTCGCAGGAGCCAATGGAATCGGACGCATAGATCACATGGAAGATCGTATTATCGGCTTAAAAACCCGGGAGGTTTATGAGGCACCTGCAGCCGTTGTTTTGTTAAAAGCGCATGAAGACCTGGAGAAATATGTATGCACAATTAATGAGAATTTGTTCCGCGGTTTTGTTGAACAAAAATGGGCATATCTGGCATACTCCGGGCTGTGGCTGGACCCTCTCAGGGAAGATCTGGAATCCTTTATCGATAAAATCAATGAAAAGGTCACCGGAACGGTCAGAATGAAACTGTATAAGGGTTTGTCAATGGTGGTTGGTAGAAAGTCTAAAAATGCAATATACGATCAAAATTTAGCCACTTATGGTAAGGAAAGCACTTTCGATGAAAAAACATCCGAGGGTTTCACAGAACTGTGGGGCCTGCAATCAAGAATTGCAAACAAAATTAGAAATAGAAAATTAGAAAAAATTAGAAATAGAAATAATGATTAATTAATCTGATTTCATATTATAAAATATAAGGAATCAAAAATGAACACAAAAAAGGTCAGATACGGGCGTTTTATCGTTTCAATGTTATTTTTTGTTTCAATGTTACTTCTTTTAAGTACGATTTCGGCACAGCCGGGCGAGGAAAATGGGCTAATAAACCCCATAGAGATAAGTCACGCAGTCAATGCAACAACACTCGATAAACTGATAGACGGGGTAAAGGGGATATTTTACGGTGCAAGATTGATTGGATCATGCCTTATTGACATAGGTATGTCGCTCATAGGGATGATAACTCAAGAGCAACCACCCGCATGGACTGGTGCGGCACTAAATCTTATTATTCTTGCAATTGCAGCGGTAGTAACTTATAAAATCGTCTTTGGAATAGCCAGATACCTTATCTACACATTTGTAATCTTATTGCTACTTTTAATAATTCTGGCAATGTTTGGCAATGCATGATAAAATTCTAATAAAAATGCATGATAAAATCGCGCTATGGATCGAGATAAAGAATGTAGTAGGTGCATTAAAAGAGGTTACTACTATAATCGCTTCACACGAAGGAAATATAGTTTATATAGAACAGTTTACCCAGGAAAATGCACATTTGTACATTGAGATCGAGGGAATAAGAGATATAAAGGAATTAACTGGTGAATTAAGCGATCTGGATGTTGTTTTGTCAGTAATTGGTGTACCAACATTTTATGAGATTTATGGAAAAAGGGTGATTGTTGTAGGTGGCGGGGCCCAGGTTGCAGAAGTGGCAAAGGGCGCGATATCTGAAGCAGATCGTCATAACATCCGCGGCGAGAAAATATCTGTTGATACCATTCCCCTGATAGGTGAAAAATCAACTGCAGATGCAGTAAGAGCTGTAGTACGACTCCCAAGGGTAAAAATTTTGATCCTGGCAGGTTCTTTGATGGGGGGTGAGATAACCAAGGCGGTAAGGGAAGTTCAAAAGGAGGGAATTCCAGTGATTTCATTAAGCATGGCAGGATCGGTTCCGGATGTTTCAGATCTGGTTGTTTCCGATCCGATACAGGCAGGAGTTATGGCGGTAATGGCAATTGCAGATACAGCAGAATTCGATTTAAAGAAACAAAAGGCCAAGAGATATTGATTAAAAATATTGATATTGATTAAAAATATTTATAGGAAGGACTAACACTTAACTGATTTTTTACCCCTTTTTCATCCGTATTTCTTCTCTGGTTGGAAACTTTCTGGGGTTTATTCCTGCCTCTCTGGCTGCCTTTATGAGAGCGTTATTTGTGGTGTAAAAAATTTCGACCTGATTTCTGATCAAACACGCCAAAATGAAATTATCTGGTTCGCACAATCCATGTTTTGCGTATTTTTTTAGCAGGGAATTTGCCAGGGAAAAATCAACCGGATCTAGATCCAGCACATCGATGTTTAGATCCTTAATCGCCGTATTAACTGAATTGAGTGCATCCTCCTCCGCATAATCGTATTTAGTCATCAAAATATCTTTTGCCCTCTCCAGATTCTTTCTGCAGATACAGAGCCCGGAATCGGCAGTAAACACATTTGACTCCACCAGATACCACAACGCTTCCGGGTTTTTGATTATACTGACTATAACAGGTGCATCTATTCCTATTTTCGTCTTTAATTTTTGCATTTTGGGATTTACTCGATGTTCTGTAATCTCAAGTACAGAACAGTTAAAATCCGAATTAGTGACTTCGTCACTAATTGGACACGAATTAGAGCCCTTTGGCTCTAATTGTGCAACAAATCTTTGATTTGTTCGCACCAAAATTCCCATAGGAAATTTTTCGTGTTTTCGAAGAAGATTTTCTTGAATATTTAAAAATTTAATGTTCGATAATATAATCATTATAATCATTATTAAAATTTAAAATGGCTAAAATATAACTATGGGTAATCTCTAAATGTTATCGAAGTAATAAAAAACAATGCAAGGTTTATTTATAAATATCCCCCCGTTTAGGATAAAATTGATACAAACGATCAGGTATCTAACCCACACATACATCAATCTATAACCAAACCTCCAGAACACCGGCAATTATTATCAAGAGTACTGCAATTAAAATGAGTGTTGTGATGTCCTTAATAACTTCTTTATACTTTCCATACTTTTTCCTGAGGTGAGGTAGATCCCGAACTATGGACCTTGAGAATATACCTCCGGCAATTGCCCCAAGAAAATATGCAAGAATCTCCGGTACCCCGTGAACGACGAGAGACAATGAAACGTAGGTTGCTGCCATAAGATAATGTATTATTGTCGGTGATGTGTCCATCGATGCGACTATATGGCATGCGTATGCACCTATGAATGCCCCTATAACCGATGCCTGCCATGTGAGTAGAAATATGGCTCCGGAGCCAAATAAAAATGATGTGAAAAAACACAGGAATAATACAAACAAATTGTTCAGTATTATATCATTAAATGAGATATCATGAACTGTAAAACCAGACACTACATTACCCGAAACCACACTGCCCGAAACCACCCCCATTCTAACCAAAACATTTATCTGTTCCCTGAAGCACACTTCATCTGTTGGAATTTCCATTCCCAGGAGGTAATGCTGTCCAGATGATGGTAAAACTATATACCAGAAAATGAATGCAATCAGAGTTCCCAGGAAAAAGAATGTATAGAGCGATATTATATCATAGTGCCTTTCAATTATTGATAATTTCTCTTTTCCATCAGCTATTCTTTCATCCATGTCCTCTTCCATACCAAGTGCCTTATACATCATTGGAACGGCAGCTATGGTAACGAATGCCACCATTAAAACGCTTGCATTGGATGGAAATATTGAATAAGCAAGCCACAGCGATACAGATGCGAATAGGACTCCAACTCCAAAAGCACTCCATGGCTTTCTTTCCGCATCCACCGGCTTTATTATCGACTCTACTACCATTTTACACCTTAAAATTAACTATGGAGGATTGGTTTTACAATATATAGAACAAGTTAATTAATGAGTAATTAATGAGAATTTAAACTATCTATCTCCGAATCCAGGTCCTGGACCAGTTCAGAGGCAACCTCCTCAGAGACCAAACCCCTTCTAAGAGACTCCAAAATAGAACTTTTTTGAGCAATAAGTATCTTTCGTTTTGCTATGTTCAGTTGCTTTTCCCTCAGATCCTCTTCTTTTTCAAGTTTTTTTGATGCCAGAACCTTTAGTTCATCGGCCTCCTTTTCGTAGAGATCTTTAAGTTCATGATACAACTCGTGAGGAATCTCCTTTCTAGCATATAACTCCTTAACCGTTTCTCTTGCTCTCTGGTTAGATATCTTTTTAGCCATAATTTTTTCGTATTCTATTTCATGTGGGTTTATTGTAATTATCTTCAATCTTTTTATCAACGGTTCTATAGTCAAAGCCTGGATTATCAAAGAGAACAAAACAACGCCAAAGACCATTATGGAGATCTCATCTATGTGAGCCATGTCGGGTTTAAGACCTAAAAAGAGGGCTATCGGAATCGAACCGTGAAGACCGCCCCAGTTTATTACATGCTGCCAGCTACCCGATATTTTTCTTTTTGATTTCAGATTGGACAATAAAACAAGGGGGTAAACACTTAGAACTCTTGCCAGGACAACAGCAAAAATTGCTGCTAACACGAGAAAAGCACTTTCGTAGAGATTTCCAAGTGGAATTCTAATTCCTATCAAAAGGAATATTACAGAATTTACGATAAATGCAGCGATCTCCCATGTGGTGAGGATGGATATTCTCGTTGTTGGGGACATCGCAAACTGTGTTCCGCGGTTCCCTATAAAGAGTCCTGCAACCACAACTCCCATAACACCGGAAGCATGAATTGATTCAGCTACAATAAAGGTTCCATACGCTAGTATCCCTGTGATGAGAATCTCTATCAGGTGATCGTCAATGTGCTTTAAGACACCATAAGCAACATATCCCAGGATTAAACCTATTCCAAGACCACCTATAACGACGTAACCAAAGTCTAAAAGAGTTTCAATCAAGTTGAAATGTGCTTTTTCCACGGCAAGGGCTAGGAGAACCTCGAAGATGACAATACCTGCCCCGTCATTGAACAGACTTTCCCCCTCAACGATAGTTGTCAGCTCCTTTGAAACACCTAGTTTCTTGAACAACGCGAGAACAGAGACCGGATCAGTTGGCATTACCATGGCCCCGAAAAGGACTGAAAAGATTAACGGGATATGGGTAAGTTTATGTATCAAAATACCGACAATGAATGTGGAAAGAACCAGGCCGAAAAATGACAGGATAAGAATTATTTTCGCATTTTTTCTCAGCTGGTCAAGATCAATATGAATCGACCCCTCAAAAAGGAGTGCCGGCAGGAAAACAAAAAAGATAAGCTCCCTGCTCAGTTCGATTTCCTCTATTCCTGCAAGACCAACAAGGAGTCCAACCAGTACCAGGGCTATGGTGTAGGGTAGTTTTATATACTTGACAATTATTGATACGATAACTGCTAAAATGAGTAAGATCAAAAATTGTGTTTCCGGTATCAAGATTCCTGATGCTAAAACCATATAACTCTTTTGTATTGATCAAATAAATTATAGTTTTAGTCAATCTAGGTTTAGTCAATTATCTTCAGTTTAGTGATAATCTATAAGAAAGTTAAAACTATCCCATACATAACTACCAAGCCATCCATCTAAAAAGAAATCGAAACAAGAGAATAAAAGAACTTAATTTTTTATTCTGTTTGCTGATCTCCAACTTTTTTAACCTTCTGAGCCTGCTTTCCACGCTCAGTTTCTACAGGATCAAATGATACATGGTCATTATCATGTATAAATGTCCCCTCTTCTATAGCTGTATAGTGTGCAAAATAATCTTCGCCATCTTCTCCTTCAACAAAACCATATCCCTTTTTGCTATCAAACCATTTAACTGTTCCTTCCATTTTTAATTCTCCGTTAAGGATTAACATCAATAATAAAGTTTAGATATATATAAATAGTTAGATAAAAGACATTCTTTATTTTTGCGCGAAGTTTGTGATTTCTATTTCAACTGATTTTAATATAACACTGGGCGATACAACAAAAGTTAAGCTCGTATATCCTGGGAAATATCACATACAACATCAATAAAGCAAAAAAGTGCCAGGAGACAGAATCCGCAATTCCACAACATCCATGCTGTAACCAGGAGGAATGGCGAGTGCTCGCAATATTTAAATACCAGTGGTGATTTCCTCTTCTTGCCAATAAGATATTCATCATAAGCATCCTTCAGATAGCCTGCTATTGTTACTATAAGTCCAATCCGGAAAACAGATGTGCAATCTACATCAAAAAATATTCCTGCCCAGAAGATCATCCCCAATACAAAATATATGATGTAAAGGGGTGCTCTGCTATATGTCATAAGATAACCAT
>DAOVSA010000094.1 GCA_030633635.1 Candidatus Altarchaeota archaeon | reverse complement strand
GAACAATTAAAGGAGATAACACAAAAGGTAAAAGATCTTGGTGGAAAAGGAAAACGGATTGTCGAGGAGGATTTAATCGCTATTGCTGAAGATGTCATTGGTAAGGTGCCAAAAGAGGAAAGGGTCGTTGAACTGGCTGATCTTGCACTAAACTCGAGACTTGGTAGTAAGCCGATAGCATCGGTCGTGTTAAACATCAAAGGAGAAGAAAAGAAGGCAACGGAAGAAGGCTTTGGTCCTGTAGATGCAACCTTAAATGCGATTAGAAGTGCAATTGGCGAGAAGGTCGCACTTGAAGAATATCATTTAGATGCGATTACTGGGGGCAGTGATTCCTTGGCTGATGTGACCATAAGAATAAGCAAAGGGAAAAATGTCACTCTTGCAAGAGGTATCCATGAAGATGTTGTCATGGCATCGGTTGTTGCATTTATAAACGGATTGAATAGAATCTATCTCGATCAATAATTGTAAGCGATGGGAATAAAATTTCCTTTGAAAATTTCAATACGAATCTAAGAAATAATATCTTATTTATTTTTATATATAATACTCATATACATATAATGTTCAAATATTATAGTTCATAATTATCATGGATATGTTGGATAAAAATAAATAAAAAATTAAAGTTTTAAAATAAAAGATAAAATTCACATGAATTCTATCTACAAATTACGTGGAATCGAGGTAAAATCAAATGACCAAAGAACAGGAATTGAGAGAAATTATAGACAAATTTGAGGAACTGGGTGATGTGATAGGTTCAGCGGTTGTCAGAAGAGATGGTCTGATGATCATCTCAGGTTTGCCCAGTGAAATTAACTCAAATGCAGTTGCTGCCATGTTGGCGGCGATGGTTGGAACAGGAGAAACGGTTTCAAGGGAATTGGAAATAGGTACATTGAAACAAGTAGTTGTTGAGAGCAAAAAAGGTAAACTGGTATCTGTTGGTGCTGGTGAAGATGCAATATTCGGTGCTTTGGTTAGAGAAAAGGCAAATATGGGATTAATCCTGATGGAGCTGGAAAGATCCGCCAAACGAATAGAAAAGATAATCTGATTATATATCAAATCACCATTTCTCGTTATGTACACTCAAACTTCTCGATGGCGGTTTGGGTTCTGTATCAGAATAACCGACAGGTATTAACGCGATCGGACGCACCTCGGCAGGTATGTTCAATATCTCTCTGACTTTTTCTTCATCAAATGCACCAATCCAACAGCTACCTAAACCCAGGGCACTTGCCATAAGCAATATATTCTGTATCGAAGTGGTTGCATCCTGTATACAGTATAAATATGCACCCCTGTGCCCATACCCACTCTCACTCTTTGCTGTGTTTGCACAGACCACGATTATCATGTAAGCATCTTCAATAAACCTTTGCCCAAAGCTTGCATCCACCAACTCGTGCTTGGTTTCACTTTCTTTAACCAATATAACGTCTCTTGCCTGTAAATTTCCAGCTGATGGGGCCCATTTTGCTGCTTCTAATAATTTTTCTATCTTTTCATCATCTATTTCATTTGAGTTAAAGCTTCTTATGCTTCTTCTTGTTTTAATCACAGTTAGGATATCCATCGTCCCATTTAATCTAAATGTTCTCTCACAGGGGCCAGAATCTCGATTAATACCTCTGTAACTGAATTTTTCAGATCCATCGGATGCAACTTGTGGTTTAAATAAGCACCTTCCAACTCAGAATAGGAATTAAACTCTATATTGCCTCCAAATTTTTCCTTGCGTTTAATTTCTAGCCTACCAGACCTCGGGAATACTAGGTATCTACAGATATCAAGAATTGGATTTCCCTCAACATCGACTGGACAAAAACTTTCTTTAATCTTCTTTCTTATGCTTTCCGGGTTTTCATCGACTTTTATCATAGACTCCGGGTTGCTGCTCGACATCTTGGTGCCGGGACCCTGTAACGAACAGAGTAGTGGCGTGTGAATGCAGACCGGTTTTTTGTATCCTATCTCAGGTAATAACTCTCTTGCGAGCATATGAATCTTCCTTTGTTCAATCCCTCCATGAGCTATATCCACCCCCAATGCTTTTATATCAACGACCTGCATCAGGGGATAGATCATCTGGGAAACCATTGCATGTTCTAAATCCCTTGCAATCTCCTGCATACTCCTTCTGGCTCTTTTTAGAGTTGTTGATAAACCCACATCAAGAACATCTTGCAGGTAGCCTCTATCAAACTGAAAACTTGTTCCCTGAATGAACTCTGCCTTTAATCCAAGAGCAATAAAACAATTCTTCCAGTATTCTACCATCCCTTCTATGAAATCCTCATCACCTTTTCTGTTCAGATAAGTATGGAGATCCGCGAGTAAAACCTTCACCCTAAAACCAGCATTTTGAAAGTCAATCTGTTTATTAATCGCAACCATCGTTCCTATATGAACCGGACCAGAGACCTCATACCCGCAGTAGGCTACCGGGTTTTGTTTTTCTTTAAGAAGTGTTGTTAATTCATCTTCTGTAACCGTTTCTACAGTATTTCTTCTTATTAATTCCTCTTTTCCGGGTTTTGTCGCGTGTTTTTTAACCATTTTGTGGACTAAGAATTGTCTAAATATATTTAAAATGATACGTAATTAAAATGATATGTAATAAAAAGACATAAGGGTGTAGTATAGTCGTAACATACCTTACCTCATCTTGCTGCTTCTTTAATCTCTTTAGAGACTATCCCACAGATTTTTAGCTTGGTGTTCCTTCTTCTCTATTCGTAAACTATCAATTTTCCGGACTATTTTCTTTGCCTGTTTGTGGACATTATCATATCTCGTGATAGTATCTCGCATCGTTTCAGACCAGTTTATTGAATAGGGGTAATATGGCCTGCCACCAGGTAAATGATAATTACCGCTTGGATCCCATTCACACCAGACATCATCCTCTCTGCCACCAGTAGATTCTGTCTTGACATATCCAAATTTCTCCAGGATAATGCCTAATTTCCCAAGTGCAAAATGAATAGCTTTATCTAAATTCTCGGGGGCTTTATTCGCATAGAAGCTATAGGACAGATCATCGTCTTCTGTTAAGTGCCACCAGAGTTTTTGGTCTAAAAGGGAGTCATTAACTATTGCTTCCGCACCTTCCGCAAGTTTCAATACCTCTATTTTCATTTGCCAGATCTCCCCTTCTCCTAATTTTATCGTTCTGTCTGCATCTCGTTCAACATAACTTTCCGCTGTCTTTTTATACCATTCACTAACAAACTTGACTGAATCCCGTATGAACTGTTGGCAAAGTTCTTCCATCTGGGACTTAAAAGGTTCCAACTCTTCTTGTTTCTGTTTGATTAATTTATCAAAATCTTTGGTCATTTTGTACCTCCTGATTTAATAGGGTGATTAATATAGTAATGCTTCGATTTCGCCTAACGGTTTGTGGATATGTGAAGCCCTGAGTGAAGCGAAGGATTTGGGTGAGTGATAGCGAACCGCATACCCGTTGTTATCCGAGTGGGTTAGCACCGAAGCGAATCGGAGAGTTCGGCTTGAATGCGTTATATTTCCCCATAACCTCCTTTTTTATTGGTTCTCGCCATCTAAACCTCCCATTATCTTTATTTCTGCATCTTTCAGCCCGTATAGTTTATAAACGATTTGATCGATTTGTTTTTGTAATTCTAAGATTTTTGACCTTAAGTTTTGCACTTTATTTAAAATTTTGTTTTTCTGTGTAT
>DAOVSA010000035.1 GCA_030633635.1 Candidatus Altarchaeota archaeon | reverse complement strand
GATCGTATCATATAACTCAGGATCGTGTTTTGAAATGAAATGAATGAGCTGCTGTGTTATCCAGTCCGTGTGTTTTCTCTCTATGTGGGCATCTAAATGAACCAGATAGAGAGGGATTGGGTATCCATATCTCTTTGATCCCTTGGATAGCATAACTATCAGGTTAATGATCTTGTCGAAGTCTGGTTCCCAGTCGGGGACATCTACACGGAGAGGGTTCGAAAGCGAGGTTGGCTGCAGATAAACCGTTGGAAAGGATGCAATTAATCCTGCGGATAATTTATCGTCCAACTCAAACCTCGACTGCGGTGTAAATTCAACGGTTCGGTACATGGCGTTTCTTGTCAATAATCTCAAAACACCGGAATCGGTCATGAACTTGGGTATCTCAAGATCGTATTTCAGGGATAGATACTGGGTGAAAAGTCTCGACTTACTATCCTCAGAAATGCCGACCAGATGGGTCGAGTCTTTTTTGCATAATTTTAACAATTTCACGAACTTTTTTCTGTATATCGGATACTCCGGGCATTCAATCAATCGTTTTCTGGCATTCACATACAACGAACCATCAAGGAACAAATATTCTGGTTTATGTTCTTTTACGCATTGAAATGCAACGTCAAACTCCATTGCCCCCCGTAGTAGCTCTACCCTTTCCTTTGTGTGATCGTCGTAGTCTATAATACTTATGTCCAAATCCCGGGTGAATTTCTCTTTTTGATCCCTGGCTTTGGTTATTGTGAGTCCAGATGCCCTGATGACATATAGTCCGGCACCAAGTAACTCCCTAATGCCCTCACCACCGTCTACACAGCATATAGAATTATAATCAACCGGGGATTCGGGCATCTCCAGGATCAAATTTTGATCAGAGATTCTGTCTTTTATGTCCATTATCCTGCGCTTATATCCCTGCAGGTCGTTTAGTATTCTGTGTCCGTTGGTTTTATATTTCCGCTGCCAGATAGAATAAGATCCCATATATAATTTTTAGTTATTGAAATAAAATAATTCAAATAGATAAGGAAATGAACAGATAAGGAAATGAAACTTAATGAGAAATTTATGGCACTAGGAAGAAATGATGAAAAGGCGTTGATTGCTTACGTTTCGGCAGGTGACCCAGATCCGGAAAGTACCATTAACGTGGTCAATGCCCTTATCAAAGGGGGTGCAGATATAATTGAACTTGGAATCCCATTTTCAGATCCAATTGCGGACGGTATGACAATACAGAGGGCTTCAGAAAGAGCTCTTACCTCCGGGATGAACACAGACATCTACTTTGATATCTGTAAACAGATAACTGCGGACATACCACTTGTCGCACTTACGTACTATAACATAATCCTACAGTACGGTTTGAACAAATTTGCGAAAGAATGTTCCAAATCAGGTATAGAAGGGATTATAATCCCGGATTTACCGGTTGAAGAATCCAAAGCGATGTTGGATGCCTGTAAAGATTATAAAATTGATCTGATTTTTATGATAGCCCAGACCACAACAGATGACCGGATGCAAAAGATTTTGGAAGAAGCTGGCGGTTTTATCTATCTGGTTTCCTTGTTGGGGGTTACCGGGGCAAGGGAACAGCTCGATATAGACGCCAATCAGCTGGTAGAGAGGGTCAAGAAAAAAACCGGTTTACCATTGTGTCTGGGGTTCGGCATCTCAAAACCGAGTCACGTCGCAAGTGCCGTTGGATTTGGTGTGGAGGGGGTTATCGTAGGCAGTGCAATCGTTGATATTATCGAAAAGAATATAAAAAATGAGAGAAAAATGCTAGACGAACTAAAAGATTTCGTGAAAAGATTAAAGAAAAACACTAAGAAGATAGAGGTTTCTCGTGATGCATGATGTAACTGCAGATTAAGCACTAGATACTTCCAACTCCCCACCTATCAACTTCCTCCGTGTAGATATACCCGCTGCTGCCGACTCTTGATTCCGATCCGAGGATGTGTGGTGAGTGAACTCCAGTGATTATAGCGATAACCTCCACTTTGTCTTTTAGTTCCGGATTTACTCTAGCACCCCACGTTACCTTGGCCCTGGTATCTAATTCCTGGGTTATTAACTTACCGATTGCGTTTGCTTCGCCAAGTGTTAGGTCGCTACCACCAGTCACATGGATTAAAGCACCTGTAGCACCAACATAATTAACATCAAGCAAGGGATGTTCGAGTGTGTTTTTAACGGCTTGTTCAACTCTATCGGGGCCTTCTCCATCTCCAACAGATATGACCGCCAAGTTACCCTGTTCTATTATCGCTTTAATATCTGCAAAATCGAGATTTATTAGACTTGGATCCATTATTGTTTCTGTTATTCCTTTTACCGCGCGAGCGATGACCTCATCTGCAACACTGAATGCTTGATCTAAGGGCAAATTCGGGACATATTCAACCAGTTTATTGTTATCTACAATAATCACGGTGTCTGCAGACCTTCTTAATCTGTCAATTCCTTTTCTTGCTTTATCCAGTCTCTCCCTCTCTAACTCAAATGGAAAGGTCACTATCGCTATAACCATTGCTCCTTGTTGTTTTGCTATCTCTGAGATTATGGGTGCAGACCCGGTTCCCGTTCCACCCCCCATTCCTGCAGTTAAAAATAACAGGTGAGTTCCTTCAAGGAGTTTACCTAACTCCCTATCACTCATTTCAGCGGCCTTTTCACCGAGTTGTGGGAAACCACCAGCTCCCAAACCACGAGTTAGTTTGGCACCGATCAAAACCTTGGTGATCTCATTATCGAGAGTTTCCAGTTGCTGTTTGTCTGTATTTACAGCTATGAGTTCAGCACCCTTCAGTTTGTGGCTTCTTAATCTACGAATTGAATTATTCCCGGCACCGCCAGCACCTAAAACGACTATTCTTGGAGTTTCGCACTCATCAAAATCATCAAACAACTTATCTTCTATCTTAGTGTGCCGCACAGCATCACCTACTATAGATTCCATTTTTACACCTCCTCTTTGTATTATTTCTATCGCGCTATTAAATACTTGTTAAAGTTGATATAAATATGAACCCTTCATATCAAAATCCGTATACTATTTGATCAATTGATCTTTATTTAAGATTTGATTTTAATTCATCAATCCAATAATATAACGGTGAACTAGGTTGGGGGGGTTGGCGTCCCCTGTTATTTCAAATCGCCATTATGGAAAAACCGAAGTCCGGGGGGCGATGTACTAACCAAGTGTTTGGTCCGGGTTCTGACCGTGAATCTTCGTCCCATCGGATTGTTCATTGTGGGAACCGGGCCAGGCCTTGACGGGAGCAGTCCTAGCCACGATTGAATGATGTTGAAGGGGTTGCGGGGATGAGAAGGCATCCGGGTAGCCAACGGTTGGAAGGTGCATCCACCCACGGACGTGTTCACCACAGGTTTACAAGATGTTAATCTGTCTAAAACTCTCTGGTGGTTTGATCACCGAGAAAGATGCACCATTTACTGCAAGAAGAGATATTATCGCCAGACTATCCAGAGAAATAAGTGAATCGCCGCATAAATTTGTCATAGTTCACGGTGGTGGATCCTTTGGTCACGTAGCAGCTAAAAAATGGTTCGAGAATAGGAATGAATATGGATTCTGTGAGACGCTGAAAGCCATGATAGAACTCAATAAAATCTTCATAGACATATTCTCAGAAAAAAATGCTGTTTTTTCTATATGCCTCTCAAATTCTGTTATCTTGAAGAAAAATCGTGTACATAAATTTTCAGATACTTGCATGAGGATTATACGAGAACTCCAAGAACTGGAGATTATTCCTGTTACCTACGGTGTTCCCTGTTTGGACACAGAACAAAAATTCGGGATTTTGTCTGGAGATGAAATCCTGGTTTATCTGGCGAGAGAATTAAATGCGGATAGAGTAATCTCCGGAACCGTTACAGAGGTTCTGGGTGAAAACAAGAAACCGATTGGAAGAATAAATTCCGAACATTTTGGGGATATGGGATCTATATCTGGAAGTTCCAGTACAGATGTGACCGGTGGGATGTATAGAAAGGTCAAAGAGTTGATAGAACTGGCAAATGATGGCATACCATCACAGATCGTGGATTTAAGAAACAAACCATTAAAGGATGTGATAAATGACCCGGAACTCGGGACTGTGATAACCTGAATGTATTTTCTAATTTTATTATCTACTTTATATTATCCCATGTTAAAATTCTAATATCAACATAGATCAGATCTACAAAAATTAAGGAGATAGAAATGGGTATTGCAAATTTTAGAATACACAAGTTGGATGGAAGTCGAAGTGATAAAACCGCAGAAGAGATTAAGGTATCATCAAATTTTAAGATCGGTACATTGAAAAGGGAGAAAAAGGGATCATTTGGGGACTATATCCTCGTAAATTTTGGATTTGAGGTCAAGTATTCCCCGGATATTGGTAATATAAGTTTTGAAGGCACTCTGATGTATTATCATCCCGAGCTGGATAAGATAATAAAAGAAACGACGGATAAGATAGAATTAAGTGCAGATGCAACAAAAGAAATTTCAGAAGCGATATTGCAGCGTTCCCTGGTTGAATCTATCGATATAGCGAAGAGATTAGGTCTCCCAGTTCCGATAAGACTGCCGAAGGTCAAGATCGAGAACAAACTTAAGTTTGCGAAAGCATCTTAAAAATGAGAAAGGGATTATGCGATAGATGCGGCAATGTCGGTGTTTTATACACGTGTTCGCTCTGTGGGGGTTCCTTTTGCTCCAAGTGTTACATACCAGAAAAAGGTATCTGCAAATCCTGTTTAAGGGGTAGGAGATAGTAAAGGGTCAGGGGATAATTCTAGGTTATATCTATCAGTTTATATACAAAATCTCCTTCTCTCACCCGATCTACAACTTTTAATCCCACGGATTGCCCAGCTTTCGCATATTCTATCGATTTTTTATCGATCTGGATCGATGATGCCATTTGCCTAAAGGAAGTGGTTTTACCCCTTATCATTATCTCATCATCACGTGAAAGATCGTCCTCGAGTTTCACTACTGCGACCCCCAGATGGGTAAAGTAATGGGTAATCATACCTATTTTCTTCTCCTTCATCATTTTATTTAGAATGTATCCTGCATGTTATTTTGCGATGGCATTGATCACACCATCTTGGCCCGGGCAGGAAGTAACCCTCGCCTCAATTTCTTTCCCGTCAGGAAGTTTAACCCTTAGTACGGCCCCTTTGGTTATAATCTTTCTCCGTGTAAAGTCCTTGTTTGCCGGATTTTCAACCAACTCTGTGATTTTACATCTCACTGGCTGATTACCAGTAACCACATTTGCGTATTCCATCGATACTAATTTTTGCTTGATATTTCCCCCCAATACCCGAACCTTCTTTATCTTATGTTCGCCTATTTTAGTCCCTGCTGCCTCTCTACCTAGTTCATATTTCCTCTTCTTTCGTTTATTCAGTTTGTCCCGGTTACCATGATATGTCGACATTTTATTACCTCATAATTTTGATAATCCCTGTTTTTTTGCGTCTTTTTTCCAGGGTTTCTTTTTTCCCTTTTTCTGGTATTTGAGTGCTCCAATCACCAAGAGGGATATGATCAATATTAAAAGCCAGAATAGGTAACTCTCCCTCTCTGGCACGTTTATAGCTGTATTTTCTTCTTTGTAGTTTTCTTTAGCAACATAAACCCTGTAATCTCCCGGCTTCTCGATTTTCAGTTGTGCAATTCCCTGTTCATTTGTTATAATACTTTTCTCCGTACCGGCCGGGGTTTTTATCAAAATACTGGCGTTTCCTACTGGTTTTCCATGTGAACTAACCTCAACTATCAATACATTCCCCTCTATCCAAGTATCTATATCCAATGGAATAGAATTAACCCTAAATTCAGAGACAGCATCAGTATATCCTGCCTTGGTTGCAGAGATACTGTATTTTCCGATAAGGTTTGGGATAAACGTATAACTGGAATTAACTACAGATATTATTCCATTTGGTGTTGTTGTGTTGATAGTCTCGTTGGCAGTCTCGTTGATGGCCCCGTTAACGAAATCATTTGGTGTTGTTATGTCGATATTCGCCTTTATAGGATTCTCCCAGCTATCTGAGATAGTTATGGAGATAGATTGCCCGAGTTCTATCCCCGCAGGAGTTACTTCTATAGACAATATACCGATAGGGGTTATTTTTAGAGTCTGATCCACATAATTTGTCTTTTTAACAGTAATTGTGTATTCCTTCGATTCATTTAATTTTAGGATGATCCTTCCAGCAGAATCGGTCGTGCCAAACTGAATTCCATCGACATGAACCTCTGCATCAGTCACCAATTGATCTGTTTTATCCGTGACGACAAGGATAATATCGTCATTTACAGTTGAATTCTCCGGAGAAAAAGTGACTTTTAGTT
>DAOVSA010000042.1 GCA_030633635.1 Candidatus Altarchaeota archaeon | reverse complement strand
ATCTTCAACTTCTTTTCCATAGGGGGCTCTTGCAACAAAATCGATATCTGCAACCTGTACCAACTCCTTTAGTATCATATTTCCTCCACGATCCCCATCTATGAACGCTATACTGGTTTTCTTTTTACTTATGTCGCTAATTGCTGGTGGAATATTTGTTCCTTCGACTCCGATTGCATTTTTGATCCCGCATTTCAATAGATTCAGTACATCCGCCCTTCCTTCAACGACAATCACACTCTCCGCATCCCTTACCGCAGGTCCGGCAGGTAAATCTTTGTATGATGTAATTTCTCCGAGTTGTACGGATCTCCTTACCTCTTCTGCGATGGCCTGGCTCTGTGGGATATTCTCATCCGTTAATTTATTCAGTATTTGTCTTGCCCGGTTCACAATATCCTTTCTTTTCAAAGATCTGGCGTCCTCTACGTCAGTTACAGATATCTTTGCATTACATGGTCCCACACGGTCCACGGTTTCCACCGCAGCGGCGATAATTGATGTCTCTACCATATCCAAAGAAGAAGGTACTATAACCGTCCCTTTTGACTTTCCCGCCTTTGTTTTTATATCTACTTCGATCCGGCCTATTCTGCCGGTCTTTTGTAATTCCCTCAGTTCCAAATCCTCACCTAATAATCCTTCAGTTTGTCCAAATATCGCTCCGACGACATCTGGTTTTTCCACAATCCCATCGATTGCGATATTCCCACATATGTTATATTTTATAGTATCTGCAGGTACTTTTGTCATAATAATCACCTCTTAATCTTCTTTGAGCCTGAAATGACCCAAAAAAACTTCAAAATACATGACAGCAATTCACATCAAGAAAATTTTCTTCGAAAATTTTTACTGTCCTGTAATTAAAATTACAGTACATCAAGAAGAAAAATATCCAGTTTAATGGCTTTAACAACCTGCTCCTTCAGCTAACTTTAGTTTATTAATCTAATTGATATCTACCATTCACTACTTCATTAAGTGAGTTATAGCTATTATCTGGATATGATGATTTCTTGGCATGAATATTGTCTTCGTCTTTTGATTTTATCCATATAGGATATTACATAAATTATTAGAACTTTGATTAATAAATATCAAATCGAAGGCAAATGCGATAATCCCTTTTTTTTACCTCCACCACTAAATCCTTTTCAGAAGAATTTTTCAGTTTTCTAGGAGAAATCCCTGTGTATTCCATTCTTCTATATTATTTTTATAACTTATTTATCTATATTCTTTTACATATATACTTATAGAGTATAGTCAAGTATGACCTTTATGAGAGGTGAAAATGTCCGAAATCATTGATTCTTACAAAAATATCCGGATCATTCAGGAGAAGGATGGGTCAATTCCCCTGTATGAAGTGGAATTGCCTCAATTTTCAGAGGATGAGAAAAATATTCTTAAAAACCCAGGCAGACTGATAGATGAAAGGGTCATGGAAACAGCGGGGAATATATCAAACTATAATGAAAAAAGACTTTTCCTGCGGGAATATCTGAGAGATAGAATACATGAACCGGATGCGCGTCTTGGGGAAATAGCTCCAGAAAGGGTAGATATATTAATATCTCTTATAATCGATCGAATTTTAGGGTATGGTCCAATAGGGGCACTGATAGATGATGATGATATAGAAGATATCATGGTTAACGGAGTAAAGACACCAGTTTATGTGTTTCACAGAAAGCATGGAATATGCAAAACAAACATAAAATTTGAAACGTCAGGTTTGTTATACAGCGTGATAAATAGAATAGCACATTATGCAGGACGAGAAATTAGCGAAGAACAGCCATTATTGGATGCACATATGCCGGATGGAAGTAGAGCAAATGTTGCCATACCACCGGCAGCTCCTGAGGGGCCATCAATTACAATCAGAAAATTCAAGCATGTGCCCTACAGCATTATAGATCTGATAATTAAGGGGACCACAAGCGTAGAACTCGCTGCATTTCTATGGATATGTGTTGACGGCATGGGCGGATTGAGTCCAATTAATATGTTGGTGGCGGGGGGTAGTGGGAGTGGAAAAACAACAATGCTGAATGCATTGACGACATTTATCCCACAAAGTGAGAGGGTGATAACAGTTGAAGATACACGGGAACTGAACCTTAGTTTTTTGGGCAATTGGGTTCCACTGGAATCAACCCCCGAAGTACTTGAAAAGCAAACCAAGTTGAGTATGAAAAGTTTATTAAAGAATTCATTACGAATGCGACCGGATAGAATTGTGGTAGGAGAAGTCAGGGGAGAGGAGATCGAAACATTATTCGTTGCAATGGATATTGGACTGCGCGGGTCAATGGGTACAATACATGCAAACAATGCCAGGGATACGACAATAAGACTGACTGATCCCCCGATGAATCTCCCGATTAGAATGGTTCCTTTGTTGGACTTAATAGTCGTGCAACAACAGATTCACAGGAGGAATCATGGTAATGTACGAAGAACAACCCAGGTTACAGAAATAAGTGGTGTAGAACAGGATCTGGTGCAATTAGGTGATATATTTAACTGGAGTGCGGAAACTGATAGTGTCTGCAGAACCCAATATCCGATACAATTAAAAGATAAAATTGCAAAACGATGTGGGGTGTCCAAAATGGAGTTAAACTCAGAACTGCGGTTGCGAGCTGAAGTTCTTCAATATATGATAGATAAGCAGATTAGAGACAATAATGATGTTGTAGGAGTAATACGAAGTTATCAAGCGTCTCCAGAATCGGTGATTTCTGAAATTAAACGGTAACTTCAAATAAATTTGATCCGGTATCTCTTTTTTATTCTTTCCTCTGGGCGAGCAACCAATAATTTACCATCAAGTCTAACCTGTGTACCCTCTGGAAGGGTTAAATCGAATATAGTGCAACTTTTTGGCACCGTTATCTCTTTATGATTGTCTTTAATCTTCAATGTATTTTTTGTTTCGTCGACTATTCTCCCGGCTATTATGTATCCCTCGTGGGTTGCACTAACCACATTAATCTTTAACCCTATTAATTCATGGTGTAGTAGGTTATATGGAGTGATCTGTATCATTCTAATGATTCGATGCTTGCCACACCAAAATTGTCTGCTATCGGGGTAATGTGGCAGCAGTGATTAGACATATCAGATGTTACATCATCTGATCATACCACATCGATCATCTCCTTGGAGAAACCGGCATTGGCCAATACATTCCTTACCCTACTTTTATGGTCCCCTTGTAGTTCAATAACATTACCCTTTGCTGTTCCCCCACATGCCAACTCCCTCTTTAAGTCTTTTGCAATCGTCTGTACGTCAACGTCCTCAAACCCCTCAACGAGGGTCACAATCTTTCCGTACCTTCGCTTTGTACTGTATACTCTTATCCGTTGGCTTTCCTTTGTTACCTCACCACAGACACATAATTCCTTGGGAAATCCACACTTTGTGCAAATCATCTCTTTTCTTTTTCTTTTTTTATTGTCAATATACGGGCAATTGTCCGTCGTATCTCTCTAGCTTTACCTATATCCTCGGGTATACCTCCCGATGCCGAAATTCCTCGGATTTTCATTAATTCTCCTTGTAATTCTGTCAGTTGTTCATCCATTTCATTTGCATCCATCGCCCGAATATCGCTTAAGTGTAATATTGCCACCTTAAATCATTAACTCTTATTTAAAAATAATAATATAATTCATCCAAGTCTGTTATCATGTTTTTTCTTTATCTTCCTTTGTTTCTTTCGATTTTTGTTGAACCTCTTTTTTCTCGATTGACTCATCTGCAGGTTCTTCCTTTATCTTTTTAGTTACATCAACTGGTTCTTTTGTCTTTGTTTGCTCCTCTTTTTTCTCGATTGACTCATCTGCAGGTTCTTCCTTTATCTTTTTAGTTGCATCAACTGGTTCTTTTGTCTTTTTTAGATCGTCTTTCTTCCCGGTTTGTTCATCCACAGAGTCTTTTGTTACTTTTTTATCCGCAGGGGTTGATTTTTTTACTTTTTTTATCTTCTCTTGTTTCTCGATTGAGTCGTCAACAGGTTCTTTTGTTACAGTTTTATCATCGGGTGTGGATTCTTTTACTTTTTTTACCTTTTCTTGTTTCTCTTTTTTCTCGACTGTTTCAGTCTCAACTGTTTCACCTGCGGATTCTTCCTTTTCCCCCGCATCTTCTTTTGTCTCCACAATTTCATCCTTTGAGGGTGGAATAACCTCTATATGATCTGGAAAAACTGTGTTTGGCGGGACTACTTTCACAGTAACACCAATGACTCCTGCCCTTAGATATGCCTGAACAGAACCAATGTTTACTAATTTCAACGAATCTCCGGCTTTTTTCATATACCCTTCCGAAAACTTTTCTAATCTGGCCTTGCCTCCCTTACCTGTCAGTTTCCCGGCGAGAATAATCTCTATACCCATGGCACCGGAGTTCATTACAGCTCGTAATGCTTTATATGCAACACGTCTAAAATTCATACCACGCTCTAATGCAACTGCAATTCTCCTTGCAACTATATTGGGATCCAAACTCGGATCCGTAACCCTTTGGACATCTATGGCAGGATTATTTACCCCAAATCTATCTTTTAGTACCTCTGTTAACAGATTGATCCTTCTGCCTTTTTTTCCGATGATTAATGGTGGTTTTTCGACATACAGGGTTATCTGCGTCGAAAAGGGCGTTTTTTGTATGTTTATTCCACTATATCCTGCCCTACTCAATTCACTTCTCAGAAAACTCTCGACTTCTGATCGAATTATGCCCTCCTGAATAAATTGTTTCTCCATAGACATTTTAATTAAATATATTATATTTCCTCAGCGATAATCTGCACATGGACTAGTTGAGATCTCCAGAGTTTATATCTTCCCTTTGGCTTTCTTCTCCGGCGTGCAACACCTTTTTGTGCTTGTATATGAACTATACGTAAATTTTCCACATCCAGCCCCTTGAAATCTGCATTTGACTGCAGGTTTTGTAGAATCTTTAAAATCTCATGAGCGGCTTTTTGTGGGTATTTCCCCACTTTATTTGGGGTTCCCTTTCTGTGACCAATGCCCTTGTTAAATCTCGTGAACTCTATTGCTCTTTCAGATCTAATGACTTTCTCCAACAATAGAATCGCGTCATTTAACCCAATACCCCTCAAGTTACTACAGATCATCACGGTATGTTTGAGGGATATGTTCAGATCCTTTCCGATCGCTCTTGCAATATTTTTCTGGGTAGTTGGTTGAAACGCGTAATTTAATTTCATCTATTAAAAACACCTCTTCTTTGGGTGAGAATACTAACTATGCAAATTATTTATGATTATATCCATAAAAAGTATAAAGATACCTTCCACTATTATGGATGATTTTAGAAACATATGTAATATAAATTTAATTCTCGTAGGTTCAATTCTACAAAGACTATGGATTATAATCACAAAATCACAGAAGATATTACGCCAAAAGAAATGAATAATGAAGTCAAAATATCTAATACCCCTGATCGGAATTTTCATAGTGAGTTTATGCATAAAACTCTATCCGGTGATTCAATATCCAATCCCAATAGGGTATGACTCCTATTACCATATTAGAATAGCAAATGATGTAAAGCAAAATGGAATACCTTCATGGGACGAAACCATTGGGGGAAGGCCCCATATATACCCCCCACTATATCATCTGATGCT
>DAOVSA010000028.1 GCA_030633635.1 Candidatus Altarchaeota archaeon | reverse complement strand
TCAATTCTATCTCTGTTTTTCAAAAAAAAGTCGTCAGAAATCAACAGGGTTTCAATTGCACTCAGTCTTGCAGCATTTTGTACGTCTGACTCTCCATAACACTCCAATCCGGAATCTTTTCCTATATGTCCCAAAAGCATCTCGATTAGCCGTGCTTCTCTTGCGGTATTTAGATCATCCATAATTTTTCCGACCGTTGATCTTTTCAGGACTTCCCCGATTCCGGACCTCCCGTGAGAACCTATGTGCTCAACAACGGAATCTTTTGCCAATTTCGGATATTTTTCCGATATAAATCTATGGAAATTCTCAGGTCCAAATCCGGTACCTGCAATTATAATCATTGAAATATTTTCTCTACTTGATATATCAGATAAAAATTTTGCAACCTGGTGATAAAACTCCAATTTCCGTGAATCCCTACCCTTGATATAGTATTTACCACCGATTGTCACCGAAATTTCGTAATATTCAATCTTTGATTCCCTGACCAAGCCGATATTCGCATCACCATCATCAATCACGGCAATGATCAGCTTCGGTCGCAAGGTTGCCTTCTGTGCCTCAGTTAATATATCCAAGTCAAATCTTGACCATCTTCCCTTTTTAATCGTTAATACCGCATTCTTAGTAACATTGAATGTATGATGTGAACCAATTGATATTAAATCCTCCGGGCATTGCTCTATTCGCCCGATTATCCTGAATGCATTTAAATCTGATTTAAATTTTGTTTTTTCAACTCTAATTGAGAGTCTGATCACTTTTTTCTCACCTTTTTCGCCCCTTATAGATGTCTCTTTGCCTTTTATACGTCTCGTGGTCTTTCCCCCAACCAAATCCCCATTTTGCACTACCTGACTTAAATACCACAGATCATCCAGATTCTCGATCATTAACTTCACGGTCCCGTGTCTTAGGTTTCTATAGATGAATTTCATTTTTTTACGGTCTCTGGGTATTTCCCATGCTTTTCCAGGAAATTTGATTTTTTGCAAAAATGCTCATAACCACCTCTCTTTATTTTAATCTCCTCTCCATCTTTGATTCCAATAATTCCCCCTTCTTTTTCTGTGATTTTTCCAATTTTTGTTGCATTGATCTTGCCTTTAATCTCTTTCCAATTCTTTTCAGGCAGGGTAAAGAGCAGTTCATAATCATCACCACCATACAACGCATAATCCATTAAACTTAGATTTAATTCATTTGCCACTTTGATTGCAGAATTTAGAAGTGGAATTTCGCTCAGATGCAGTTTGATCCCCACTCCACTTGGTTCCGCTATGTCGTATAAGCTCGTTGCTAGCCCATCGCTTATATCTGTCATGGCACTTGCATATTTCCTCAGTAAAATCCCCTCTTTTATCCTTGGTTCCGGCTCAAGGACAGAGTTTAATACCTCATTTGCATCTTTTAGATCTTTTAGATCATAACTCTTTGCCAACACATCAAGACCCAGACTAGCAGAACCCAAATAACCCGTAACACATAATATGTCATTTACTTGGGCACCTGATCTTAAAATTGGTTTTGGGCTTATTCCAAGGGCAGTTCCAGCCAATATCAACTCATCCGTCTGATTCATGTCACCGCCAAGGAACTTTGCTCCATATTTGATACATTGTTTGTTTACAGCACGAATAAGTCCATCAAAATCCTCAAAGTTCATATCAGGACTCCCATAAGATAATAAAAAGCCAATTGGTTCTGCACCCATTGCCGCAAGGTCGCTAAAGTTTACGGTCACGACTTTTTTCCCAATCTGTTTCCAGGTCATTTCTTTTGGTAGATGGGTTTTGGCACATATCATATCTGTAGACATTACCAGATACCTGTCATCTAATTTCAAGTATGCGGCGTCATCTCCTATGTCCAAGAACTGCTCCAGATACTTTATTATCTTTTTTTCTCCAAGATCAGTTAGCTTCATCCCACTCTCAATAGCACTCGTTCGTTGATTTTTCATCATTGAAATTTAGTTTGATAATAAATAATATTTGAAATTTTTAACTACATAAAACTACATAAAAAGAGGTGATGAGATTGCACGAAATGTTCCTGCCAAAAAGATTTTGGGTTACATCCGGGATAGGTATGGATAAATCGCAGTTAAATGCATTTGATCTCGCATTAATGGATGCTAAGATATCTGAATGTAACCTGGTCATGGTTTCGTCAATCTTACCCCAGGATGCAAAGGAGATAGAACCAATAAAGGTAACACCCGGGGCGATAACCTACTGTGTAATGTCGAGAATGGACGGGACCTCCGGGGAAACTATTGGTGCAGGAATAGGATGGGGTTGGGTTGGAAAAAATGAGGATAGATTTGGCATCGTTTATGAGCATCGCGGGTTTCATTCCAATGAATATATCAAAAAAAAGCTTGAAAAAGGATTGGAGAGGATGGCTAAGGTGAGGGGTCTGGAGTTATTTGGTATGAAATTCTGTACCGGATCCATCAAAGTCAAGGATATATTTGGTTCTGTTGTGGTTGTCTTGGTATATTTACCTTAAAAGATCAACCGGTTGGAAAAGTCGGAAAAATGGCAAAATAAAAAAATATAGTCCGGGTGTGTCATTCAACCACTTGATCTTGAATTTTTAAGTATTTTAAATACTGACATATCATTAATATATTTGTTATATTGATTAGAACCAAATAATTTAATACAAAAAATTCAACGTAAAAAATGGCAGTCCCAAATAATTACAGAGAGGATACAGAAAAGGTTGTGGATTTCTTAATGAAAGAGGTAAAAGACGTATCCAAGATTGAAGTCAAGATAAATGCACTTCTAAGCAAATTAGAGGGGTTAAAACCCCTAAAAAATTCTAAAGACTGGAAAATCACTTATCAAAAGATCTCCGATATTGAATTAACAGCAAAGAAGATTATAGAGCTACTGACTCCTCTAACAGCTCTCCCTGTTGGAATTGACGACGTATATATGCTCTTACATGTGGATTGTGATCATGCAAAGGAGGAGTTGATGAAGACTGAGTCCGAGATTAAAACAACAATTCTGGATAAGGTAGATATCGATCTTGGAAATTTCATGTCAAGGGTCAGGGCATTTTCAAAGAACCTAGAAGAAACTGAGAGACAAGCCACACGCCTTAAATTCAACGCTTTAGCTGAGAATCATAGATTAAAACATCAAATTCTAGAGTTAAAGGTTGAGAATGAGAAGTTGAGAAGGAAGCTGGAAAGAGCAGAGGCAGTATAGTTGTCAGATGATGACAAATGATGAGTTGGTATACCAGCCCAATAAATCACGATCACATAAACTCGGATAAACTCACCTGCTTGGATAAATCGTTTGTGAACAACGAGTCGATGTCTCTTTCAAGCAGCATTAATCTTTGTTTTAGATAATCTGATAGTTCATATTTTTCCGCAAGTTCAATAGAAAGATTTAAATATTTTTTAATGCTTCCTTCAGTTACCGTGAGCAATAATCGTCCACCGCATTTTGTGCATTTCCCCTTCAAGGGCACCCTCCGGTAAGATGCGTCACATTTTACGCATCGAAACTTCTGTCTTGAAAATGCCCTCAGGTTTCCATACGTGTCTCTTAGAAAATGCGAATTTATCAGGATTTCTGCGACCTTTCTCTCGTCAATGGCTCTTACTTTCTCTGCAATCCCAAGCTGGGCCTTAACCTTATCCTGCATGGTTTTTAGTCGCACATATTTGCTTTTTATTACCGGTCCCTTTATGTTTCCGGTGTCGTGTGTAAATCTTAAATTTCCAGCCTTGGGATCTTTTAGGATATCATTAACGATTTTTACATCCACTTTGGATGGATTTAGGGATTTTAATGTACTTTCATAAAATTCTAAAGAATAATGATCGACAATTTCCATCTTATGAACCTCGTTGTCTACCTCCTTTGGATTCAAATGGGTTGTTATGACAAGCGGTGCATCCATTTTCCCACCCCTTTTCTCAGGTAAAAATTTCTTTGAAAAATTGATTAAGACATCCAAGAGAAGCACGACCGAATCCTCGTCTCCATCGCAATTTCTTCTTTTTGCCGCGTGCCAGTAAGGATGCGCATAACAAACATTTACATCAGTAAATCCAACAATCCTGCCGATTATACCAACAGATGTGTGCGGTGCAAGTCCTATGACCAAATGCCCGATCAGATCCTCCTTTTTTTCGGCCCTGTAGAAAGGAGGCATATCATAGAACTTCACCAATAACTCATCCACAAACCGGGCAACTCTTAACATATACTTGATACCACTCTCTGGGAGTATAATGTCCTGTACTCTTAGCTCCAGTACCTGATCGTCAGTTCTGAGTTCCATATCATTATAGTCCCTGGGGTATCCTAACTTTTTCAGTTTTTCTATTCCCGTGTTAATTTCTTCCGGCCTAAAATGACTTAGAGGGGCGTTTGTAGCATCAAATCTTGCTGTACCATCCTTAAATACATAGACATTATTTTTTGCCCTCAAAATACCTTTCTCTAATGCCTCCGGGATTTTATCTCTTGAGATCATTCCTTTAACACCCTTAACCTGTACAATTCTTACCCCTTTACTCGCCTGGTCCCACATTTCCCTGGGTTTTATGTCCTGTTTTTGGGACCCCTTAAAGATCGTTCTCGCACCACATTCAGGACATCTGGGGTATATTGTCACCCCGCATCTGGAACATTCGTATCTTGCCACTTCTACTGAGATATGATTTCGTTCTACTGCCTGGTTGATGCTTCTTTCTCTACCGCCTGCATCGCCGATCGGAAATAACGAATGAACTGCTGGTTGCATCTTTCGTTCTTTTGCCTTTTCCGGACGACCCATTCTCGCTCCAATATACGTTCCAACCTTTGGTCGAATGGGAATGGGGCTTATACGCTCGATTAATTCAAATCCGTTCTCAATATCCGGTTTGATGCTGGCATTAAATTTATTCAAATCGAAATTTTTACTATTATAAACATCCAAAGGATACAACAGTGGCAAATATTCCTCAATAATCACCTGATTGCCCTTGATTTGATGGGGGATACACAATTCTTCCAATGTTCTTTTTGCTTTTGGATTATCGTTTTTCACAGATAACACATCAGTGATATCAGACTTACTTAACCACCCAACCAACTCTTTTAGATCATCAATACCTATATCCTCCCAGTGATAGGTGTACCTGGGATGCAGGGGGATTCCATACTTCTTTGATATCTGAATTGCTTGGGTAGGTGCAGGTATATCACCACTACCTTCGTTATCATCTTTGCCATTACCTTCGCTATCACTCTTACCATTACCTTCGCCATAACTTTCACCATTGCCCTCTCCATTACTCCCGCCATAACCTCGGGTGGTTCCAGTTGCTCTCTCAAATTCCAACTCCCACCACTCATCACAGTAACCTGCCGGAACCAGAGGCTGATTGCTCTGTAAGAAATCGCCGTAAGAGACCAAAATATCTCCCAGAAACAGTATTTCTTCCACCTGATGCTTAATTAATCGTGCATGTTCCGCACTTTCAACCCTGAGAACATCTCCACTCTTTAATTTCACCACTGGACACTCAATCTGATCGCAGGGTGTTATTATGCATCCCTTGCCCGGTTGTTCTACCTTTAATTGTGTCCCAACAGCGATAAACCCACCCAGTAACACCTGGGCTGCTGGATGTATACACTTTGCAGTTATTCCAGAGCATCTAGAGCGACCGTATCTCAACCTGAATGCACCCTTGGCCGACGGAGCTGCAAATATTGGCCTGCCCCCGACAACATCATCCATAAACTTTGTAACCTTGGTTGCCTTGGTTTTTCTCGTTTTAATATCTGCCAACCAGGACCAATCCAGGCCGAACTTTTTTGCCTCCTTCATGAGCTTACTTGCCTTCTGTGCTATACCCTCTGCAATAACCAGGCACATTCCCCCCCTAACACGGTTTGTTTTGACCCTTTTTAGATTTCTATGAACCAAAACTTCTACTTTCTCGGTTGGATCACCATCAACACAAACAGGTGTCCGTTTAATGATCTCTCTAATTTCATCATCACTTGGCAAATATTGAAGTCTAGTGATTCGGTTATTATAAAGTTTAATCTCACTGACATATCTCTCAATCTCATCATTTGTTGGTCTATATTCCTGCAAACCCAATTTTTGTCGGATATAATCCCCTAGTAATACAGCAAGTCCTTGTCCGGTTCCTCCAGCGCTTCTTATGGGTCCTGCGAAGTAGATCGATAGATACCTGCTTCCATCCGGATTTTCATTTATCTCCACACCAGAGATCCCTTCAATCGGTGCTGCTACCACACCCTCGGTCAATATGGTCAAGGATACTCTTAACGCTTGTTCTACCCGATTATTTTTCTCTATATCAAATTTTCCATCCAGTATATCGTCTATGATCTGGGGGATATTTCCTTTGCCCACTCTCTTGATCTCATCTGCTATTCCCTTTACACCCATTAATCCTTCAACTCTTGATGCCAAATCCCCGGCAGATAGTGATTCTACCAAATCACATGGATCTTTGCCCTGTTCCTTGGCTTTTTGTGCGATTTCATACCCTCTATTGATCTGCTCGCTTAATTCCTCGAAGTACAGAACATCGGTTTTATTTTTATCCATCTCACTCATTAATTTATTTTTATAACCTTAATTTAATTAGATCATCAAATTTTCTTCGAAAACAGAACAGGTCTTTAGAGAGGGATAGGCTAAAGGCAAAGTGCGATTTCACTGGCAATAGGAAGGTAGAAATGAAAATCAAGATGTACAAAGTTGTACAAAGTACTTGTGGGAGATAAAGAATTGAGTAGGAATATGAAATAATGGTGGTAGCAATGGAGATACATAGTACATTTACCTTGGGAGTCCTGGCATTTATGGCAATTAACTTTTTCCTATGGCTAATGATTGGTCCACTGGTATTATGGCAGATAACAAAACTATTGAAATTTAAAAAACGAAGATTTGGAACTGCTGCAATAGTTATGGTAACAAGTACTGCAATCACTTGGATGATAAATAATCTACTCGCTTACCTATTTGGTAATAATATAGAATTTGTCAGTTTCTTGATAGTCTCGATGGGCTTACTACCCGGTATAATAGGTATAATCCTAATAAAACACCTTTATGGGGCTGATTGGAAAAATACACTTTTAGCATGGCTAATAACCTTTGGAATATGCATGGGGCTATCAACAGTTTTATGGTTGGTGAGTGGTGGCGGTGAAAGTACCTCGGTGGGTATTTCAGGGTTTTCTGATGTGC
>DAOVSA010000013.1 GCA_030633635.1 Candidatus Altarchaeota archaeon | reverse complement strand
ATGATTGATAAATTACTGGAAGATGTTGAACTATCGTACGAGGACGTGGAAGATGTTATGATAAACGGTACCAAAATTTTCGTTTTTGGTAACGATAAGATGTTTTCCGCGGGGAATTTAACCGACGAGGAAGTATGCGAGTTAATCAGAGATATTAAAAGGGTGTCAGGGAAGACATCTCCGGTGATAGATTGTACGACCAGGGAAGGGCATAGGATAAACCTGGTTGTTCCTCCGATAAGTGTAGAGCCTTACATAACAGTCCGGAGATTTCGGGAGAATCCATTAAGTATCCTCGAACTGATAGAGATGGGGATGTTGAACGAATCCATTGCAGGATTCTTATGGTTTTGTATGGATGCAATGGGCACAAATATCAACTTATTAATCGCGGGAGAATGTAGAAGTGGAAGAACAACCCTGCTAAATGCCATACTCGGTCTGTTACCGGATGATAAACGAGTAATAACTATTGAGGATACTCTGGAACTAAATTTGAAGAAAGAGAGTAACTGGGTTCGCTTGAAAACCACCGACGATGCAAATTTACAGGTTTTAATAGAAAATTCGTTGCGAATGAGACCGGATAAGATCGTTGTTGGAGAGATCCGGGGTAGAGAAGCTATAGATATGGTAATTGCAATGAATATAGGAATTGGTGTCATGGGGACAGTACGTGCGAATAACACCAAAGACGCCCTAGCAAAACTGCATCACGAACCGGAAAGGGTACCAAAAGAACTTATAGCCTTACTTGATGTTGTGGTTGTTACCCGTAATGTAGGTTCCCGGGTGGTGTATGAGGTTTGTGAAGTTGGTAAACATGATAAAGAGATTGAATTGGGAAAATTATGGGAATTCAAAAATGATTTTATTTTAAAACACTCACCAATACTAATAAGGCATAAGATCTCGGAGGTTTCAGGTTTAAGTGAGGGAGAGATCCTGAAGGAAATCAAGAAACGTGAACGAATGCTAAAAAACCTATATCGTAAGGGCATTAGAGATTATGCTGAGGTGCGCGATATGGTGGAACGCTACTATGAAAAACATGAAATAAATTAAAATGAAAACCGATGCAAATCAAGTTGAGGTATCCCAGACGGAAGAACTGTTGATACCATTGGATGATTATCTGCTGAATGGAATACATGTTGGTCTGAAATATAAAACGAAGGATATGAAACCCTTTATCTACAAGGTTAGACCCGATAAACTCTGTGTTTTTGATGTCCAACGGATTGATGAACGGATTAGAATAGCAGTAAAATTTATCTGCAAGTATAAACCAGAAGAGGTAGTACTGGTTTCAAACAGGGTTTATGGCAGAACGCCCATACAAAAATTTGCAGAATGCACGGGATGTACTGCGATCACCAATCGTTTTGTTTCCGGAACTTTAACCAATCCAAACATAAAAACCTTCGTTGAACCTAAACTAATGATTGTAACAGATCCAACGGTGGATCAACAGGCTATTAAAGAAGCATCTAAGATGGCAATTCCAATTATTGCGATCTGTGATAGCAATACGAGAATAAAAAATATAGATTTCGTCATTCCAGGAAATAACAAGGGAAAGAATTCCCTGGCGTTACTTTATTGGATATTTGCCCGGGAGATCTCAAAAAATAAAGACGTTGATTTTAACATGTCATTTGAGGACTTCATTTCTCAAGCAGAACCCCAATCATATATATTGAAGATGCAGGAGCAACAAAGGTTGTATAGGCGTGGAAAGACGATCCGTAGGGGCAAAAGAAGATAATTTAAGTACTCTAAATCCCCTTAAATTCCCGCCATATAGAGTAGGATATAAAACAGGAGTATTATTATTATCAATAGGATGGCCAGGCCAATACTCATCTGCTCATGTTTGTTAAGATGGCTTACTTTTTGTTCTTCCAGCTTTATTGCCACTTCTACTGCGTGTTCAGCTTTTCTCAATTCCAGGTAGAACAAATGAGATTCGTATCGTATATGCTTCATTGCCCCCAAGGGATTCCTAGAAAACCACAGAATGGTACCTGCTGCTCTTATCGTTATTCTATCTATTGTTGATGCAAATTTCATCAGCGGATTTTTACAGAACCATAAAAATAATTTTGCAGATTTTCTGTAAAGGTAGTCAAAATCATAGGTGATCCTGTCATGGGGTCCGAATAGATGTAAACCAAGCAAAAATATAATGCCCGTTATCATGAATAATTGTGATGTTCCTATGACATGCCCCAAAGAGAAGGGGTGATAATCAACGGTATGCGGAAGTATGCTAAAGATTAAATCCGGATAAATTCCGATGGCAACGCATAGAAAAGCGGTGATCGACATCGCAATGAGCATCACTTTTGGTGCTTCTTTCACTTCGATCTCTCTTTTTCTGAAGAACCCATAGTATCCCACCTTCAAAAATGACAAAAATGTTCCTATAGATGCAAATTCCAAAAGTAACCAAAGGATCGGCTGATGATGAGCTGCCTCTATCACCATGCCCTTGCTTATAAATCCATTAAATCCAACAACACCGGAAATGGATAGTGCCGCTATTACAAATGTAATGGTGGTTACCGGCATCTTTCTTGCCAAACCCCCGAGTTCAGTCAGATTACTCCTTCCCGTTCTGTGAATTACTGCGCCTGCACACATAAAGAGCAGGGCTTTATACAAAATATGATTAAATACGTGGGCAATTCCCCCATTAATTCCCATGGCAGTCCCTATGCCAATGCCTGCAACCATGTATCCGACCTGGCTTATGATATGATATGAAAGCAGTTTTCTGATATCGTTTTGCAAAAGAGCGAAGGTAACACCAAAGAGTGCCATTATCCCGCCCATATACGCTACCGCTTCAACTCCGGGAAAGGTTCTTGCCAGGACATAAACGCCTGTTTTTGTTGTATATACCGATAAGAATACGGCCCCGGTGATAGTTGCTCTTGGATACGCATCTGGTAACCATGTGTGAAGAGGTATAAATACTGTATTGAGCCCCACACCTATCAAAATGAATATATAGGAAAGAATGGATAGATTTGGATCTATAGCAGATATTTCAATCGTGGATATTTCAATCGATTTTGTGGTTACGTAATGTATAACTATCCCGATTAATAGGCAACTTCCTCCAAACAGGTGCATCAGTATATATCTGAACCCTGCATCTATGGATTCCTTCTTTTTTTGATACCAGATTAAACACACAGAAGAAACCGCCATTATCTCCCAGAAAAACAGCAGGGTAAAGAAATCTCCCGCAAAAACCACTCCCAAAGAACTGCCAATATACCAGAATGCAGAGAAATGTTGCCCGTTATCTTTCACATTGAGAGAGTAAAGAATGTTAAGAAACCCTATTATCCCAAAGATATAGCCCACAAACAGACTTAATTTATCTGCCTGGAGAAGGATAAGCTCCATACCCAAAAAGGGAAAAACGTAGCTATTGTAAACCTGGGGTTCAATTAAAACCAGGTCTATTATGGCAAGAAAAGGAATTAACAATAAGTAACACCTTTTTGCATTCCCTTTAAGGAACGGTATTAAAAATGCCCCCGCAAGGAATATAACCACGGGTGGCACTACCATCGTATCCATATCTATTATGACACCCCCCTCTGGATAATTCGCAATGCCTTGATTGCTGTGATAAAATAAGCGCATCCACTAATTGCAAGTATTATGTTATATCCTGGGAAATGCCCTTCATGTACATGGGTTAATTCTATACCCAGCATGAGCAGTGTGCCAAAACCCAGAACTATAACCATATTCAAATTTTCCATCCTATATTTTCAACTACCTCCTTTACTATTTGTAAAAATGGATTCAATGTTTCTGGTACGATACATAGTATTATCGAGATTATTGCCGTGATTGTCAAGGGAATTAAGATAAATGGTGGTGCTTCTCCCACGGAGGATTTATCATCCGGTTCTTTAAAAAATGCATTAAAAACAATGGGTAAGAAATATGCAGCATTCAACAAAGAACTTACAAGAAGTACAAAGACAAAAAATACCTCATTTGCTTCTATGGCCCCCATACTTAAGTACCACTTACTCAAAAAACCACAAACCGGGGGGACACCTATAAGTCCAATAGCACATATCGAAAAAGCCGCCATGGTTATGGGCATACTCCTTCCTATCCCGTTCATTTCACTTATGTTCTTCTTATGAGTTACAACATATATCGCTCCTGCACAGAAGAACAGAGTTATCTTCATGAACGCGTGATGTGCAATATGCAGGATTCCCCCGGTCAATCCGCTAGGGGTTAAAAGAGCTGCACCAAGTATAATATACGATAACTGACTGATTGTGGAATATGCGAGTCTCCTCTTTAGATTATCCTGTGCCAATGCAAACATTGAGGCGACAATTATGGTAAAGGAGACAAAGTATGCCAATGCAATTCCCATATCCAATTCAGATACTAGATCTACGCCAAAGACGAAATAGATTACCCTTACAACGCCAAAAATTCCAGCTTTAACTACCGCCACTGCATGTAGTAATGCACTTACGGGCGTTGGAGCTACCATTGCTGTGGGCAACCAAGAGTGAAGTGGCATAACGGCAGATTTCACACCGAAACCAATAATGAATAGTACAAACAGCATCTGAAGCATTTCTGGTGATGCATGTCCTGCTAAAAAACCATGGTTCATAAACTCCAGGCTTCCGGCAAATGAATAGGTCAAAATTATTGCAAGTAATAGAACAACGCCACCACTCAGGGTATATATAAGATATTTTCTACCCCCACTTTTAGCCTCAGGCGTTTCTTTATGAATAACCAGGGGATACACGCTAAGGGTTAATATCTCATAGAATATAAAAAGGGTAAGGAGATTGGCTGCAAAGGCAATTCCCATGGTTGCAGATATCGCAATTGCAAAACAGGCGAAGTATCTGGTTTGTGCATGTTCTTTAAGCGATCGCATATAGCCTATCGAGTAGAGCGAGGTTAAAATCCAGAGGAAAGATGCCAACACACCGAATAATAAACCGAATGCATCCACCCTGAACTCGAACGGAATCCCAGGCAGGATGGACATTAGGGTATAAGCGATTGTATCCCCTCTAAGAATTGTAGGAACCATTGAAGCGACTATGACAAATTTTGTAACCGACGTCAGGATCGTCCACGATTCTCTTATATTTTTATTTTTTCTGGATAACACTATCAATAAAGCACATATCAATGAAATCAATACTGCCAACAGTGGTTTTATTGATATTATTTCCATTTTAGAGTAGTGTATTAGCGATCGATTTTATGAAGGATGATTGTATGAACACAAATATGCCAAGCAGGATACAGCCAGCCGCCAGGATTAGAATGGGAACTAACATACTCTTTGGAGCTTCATCCACCCCCTCATGGGGGGATTCACCAAACCATACCTTTTCCAGAACCCTAAAGAAATATCCAGCATTTAATAAACTGCTCAATAGAATTATCACGGCAAAAATCCATTTTCCAGATTCTATAGAACCCAAAGCCAGAAACCATTTACTGAAGAATCCACAGAGTGGAGGAACTCCCACCATCGATAGTGCAGCTATGGAAAAAGCCGCCATGGTGTATGGCATCTTCTTTCCAATACCCTGGAAATCACGGATATCTCTTATGCCTGTTTGATAGATTACCGCACCAACAGCCAAAAATAGGCATCCCTTCATAAATGCATGGTTTATTATGTGCAATATCCCCCCAGTCAACCCTATCGAGTTAGCCAATCCGATTCCCAAAACAATATAGCCAATCTGGCTCACACTGGAGTATGCCAGCATCCTCTTTATATCTGTCTGGGCTATGGCATTTATAGATCCCACTATTATCGCAATGGCAGCAACCCAGGAGAGTATGCTGGTGACTGGTATAACCTCTGTAACAAAGTGAATACCAAAGACAGTGAACATTATCCGTATCATCATATACGCCCCTACTTTTGTCATCAAAGCGGCGATTAATGCACTCACTACCGAGGGGGCATGTGTATAGGCATTTGGAAGCCACGTATGCAACGGAAATAATGCCATTTTTATGCTCAGACCCACAACAAAGAAGATCATCGCAGCAAGCACTACCCTTGGATATAAGCTGTATGCTTCAGGAAGTTTCGCAGATAGATCAGCAATATTTAAGGACCCGGTAACCATGTACAGGAAACCTATCCCAAGTAAGATAAAACATGCAGCGATAGTCCCTATTATCAGGTAGTTAAAGCTTGCAAGTAATGCATCCCTCTTTTCACCGACCGCGATTAGTGCATAGGCAGTTAATGAAGAGATTTCAAGGAATACATATAAATTAAAAAGATCCCCTGTTATCACTATCCCCAAAAGTCCAGCTATCAGGAGCATAAACAGTGTGTAAAATGCCACAATATTATCAGATAGTTCCTTTTCCACGCTCTTTTTGGAATATATTGCAATTACCAAGCTGATAAACGCTATTAAGATGATCATAAAGATGCTAAGGAGATCTACGACATACTCAATGCCGTACGGTGGCTCCCAACCCCCCAGATCGTAGCGAACTACACCCGAGGCCATTACGGAGTTTAGCAGATAGATTGAGATAATAAATACCGATAAAATAGAAAGGATTGAGATATAAAGACAATATTTCTTCCTCCACCACCCAATCAGCGGAATTAAAAATGCCGTAATTAGGGGGAGTATTACTACGAGTATGGGAAAATTCTGGATCATCAACGCACCTCTAAAAGTTTATCTTCTTCAATAGTTCCATATTCTTTATATATCTTCATGATCAGAGAAAGTGCCACTGCAGTAGTACTCACACCAACAACAATTGCGGTTAGCATCAAAACATGTGGTAAGGGATTTACATAGTCCGATTTTCCAGCTACAAGGATTGGAGCAGCTCTGTTTTCTATATCTGATATGGATATGTAAAAAAGTATTATCGCTGTTTGAAAGATATTCATCCCTATGATCTTTTTTATAAAATTCTTCTTTGAAATCATAGTATAGAATCCTATCAACATCAGCGCTGCAGAGATCCAATAGTTATATTTGCTGAGTATCCATTCAAGTGGCATTTTGATCACCCACCATATAGAAAAATAGCAAGATTATTACTGCCATAACAGTAATTCCAATACCTATCTCCACACCCAGCATAGATAGGGTACTGATTTCATGAGCTGGTAGCGGAAGAGGAAGTTTGGTATATTCCAGATATTTTCCACCAGAAAGCATGTCCAATACCCCTATCCCTGAGTAGATTAATAGACCAAAACTCATAAGTGCAGTTAGTGATTTTCTGGAGATTCTCCTTTCCGCCTCTTCTAAATCAAATACGATGGCCAGTAGTATAATGCTGGTTCCCATGATCACACCCCCCTGAAAACCGCCTCCCGGGGAGGTTTCTCCATGGATTATGACATAAAGTCCGAATAACTGGATGAATGGAATCATTATCCGGGATATCGTTCTAACTATTACAGATTCTCTCTGCTCATTACTTATTATTTTTTTCTTACTCATCTTTCCATCTCTTAAATAACAATATTATCGCCATGCCTGCAGTAAATATGACGGTAGTTTCTCCCAATGTATCGTAACCCCTGTAACTGGCAAGAATGGCGGTAACCATGTTTGGGGCGCCTGTTTCTTCAAAAGATTTGTTCACATATCTCTCATATATTTCGTTATTTGTTGGATTTTTCGGATCACCGAAATCCGGCATGTCATCTACCACATAGATAAATACTATTCCAACAAGGATCAACGAGACTATGGAAAAAATTCTTATCATTTTTTTGTATAGCAAATTATTATTTCTCCCTCCTTACTGTTTTAACTAATGTAGCAATGAACAGAAATGTTGTAACTCCTGCCCCAATTGCTGCCTCGGTAAATGCAACATCTGGGGCGTTCATCTCCAACCAAATTAATGCCATAATCAGACTATAGACAGCTAATACTATAACTGAATCAAGCAAGTCTTTTAAACTTACTGCCACCAATGCACATATAACTAAAAATAATAAAAATAACACATCCAAGAGATATATCATTTTGTCTCCTCCTTTACCCATGGTTTCACTCCCGTGGCATAAATAGCTCTGCATATAGCGTGCACAGCTACAGGAGATGTTAAAAGTATGAAGATCAGCATGATCAAAATCTTTATAGTTTCTGGAGTTAAACCAGCATATATCGCAAGGCCCATCAGGATTAAACTTGCACCCATGGTGTCACCTTTTCCGGTGGCATGAAGCCTGGTAAACAAATCCGGAAATCTGAGCAATCCTATAGTGGCAGTAATGAAGAAAAAGACCCCTGCTGAAAGGAATCCCATCACAATCAGATTGATCATCTTGTCTAACATTTTATATCCTCCCCATTTCAATGTATTTCGAAACCGCAATGGTCATGATAAAATTGAATAAAGCATAAACTAGGGCCACATCAACAAAATATAAACTATCAAATATGAATCCAATCAGTACTAACAACACCGCCGTTTTAGTACCAATTACATTCACTGCAATTATTCTATTTCCTACCCTAGGTCCAAACACTACTCGATAAAGACAGATGAAAGCTGTAACGGTCAAAACCAATGCAATTAGTTCAAAAAAGGTCACTGATTTAATGAGTTCAAAAATCATTTCAAGCCCTCTCGAATATCCTCACCAGTTTATTCTCCATTTCCCCCTTCAACAGATCTTCTGCTGCTTTGGTTGATAATGCATGCACATAGAATTCTCCATCTCTGATATCCATCGTAATTGTTCCTGGAGTGAGTGTAATGGAATTACCAAGTGCTGTCTGTCCAATATCTGATCTCAATTTACTCTTGAATTTCACAACTTTTGGATTTATAGGCATTTTCGGGTGTAAAACCCTGTATGCCACGTCAAGGTTGGCCAATACGATGCTATATGCAAGATAGAAGAGATATAGAATAAATAAAATGATTTTTTTCATGGGAATTCTGATTTTTTCTTTTTTTATCAATAGGTCATGAGAAAAATATGTTACCAGGAAAGAACAGATTAATCCAAGTGCCAAATGTATGAAATCAAAATGCCAGGATAACAGTATCCAAAATCCAAATAAGATAAGAAAGATTACAAGGAATCCGGGTATTCTATCATCTGTATTCATTTTAATATACCCTTAGGTTTATAATAATAAATAATGACAATTATAGGAAATATGGATATATTCTTATATTTCGTTCCATTATTTATTGCTGGATTTCAATTATTTAATGCCCCCCATGAGGGTCAACTTAAGAAGAGATATGAAGAATTTTTCGATCAATGAATCTGGTGGTTAATGGGGGGCTACATCAACATCAACAATCCTGATATTTAATATTAGAATTAATATTTTTTTACCGTAAGATAAAATATAACTTTACAAGAAACCCGAATCAGCGACGAAGTCGCTGATTGGGCATAAAAATTCCTCATGGGAATTTTTCTTGTTCCTATGAGGAATTTCTGTATGGAAATTGTTCATGTT